>DUVZ01000295.1 GCA_012840785.1 Bacteroidales bacterium | reverse complement strand
ATTAGAGCCAATGGCCGAACCAGTGAGAACAATTGGTGCTTCAGCTCCAACCGAACCACCAAAGCCAATTGTGAGCGAACTTGCTATAAGAGATGTATATGTATTGTGAGGTTTTATTCTGCTTTTTCGTTGTGAAATAGCAAACAGCACCTTTGTAATTCCATGACTTATATCATCTTTAACTATAAACTTTACATATAAGCCAGCTATAAGAATTCCTATTACTGGTAGTAGAAGGTAGTAGTAGTTTGCACCAAAATCGAAGTTTTTTGTGAGAGAACTTTGAATAAAATGAATAGCCATTTTAAGTGCATGAGCAGAAAGAGCTGTCAAAACACCTACAATAAAACAAATTATAAGAAGAAATACACGTTCGGTAATGTGTTTTCGTCTCCAAATCAAAAATCGTTCAAACATATATTCAAAAAAACTTGTGTGTGTAAAGATTGTTATCTCCTTAGTAGCCTGCAATATATATATAGTTCAATAACTTTAGAAAGTTTTTTATACCCCTAAATCATTAAATGAAGTTCAGTTGTTGGTTGATGGTTAGGCTACACTATTGGCAAATCTACAATTTTTTTCGGACAATTACTTCTCCTACACTTACTTTCTTTTATTGTGCCTTAAAAATTAGTGTAATCAGAACAAGCAACGACACCCTGTTATGAGGCAATTTTGCTTTCTTAGACTTAATGCTGTATTTGCTTTTACTTTCTAATAATATCTATCTCCCCGCTGCTTCCTAGTTTAATTATTGAAGAGGGTGTTTGTTTATACATCTCATCCTGACGGTATTCTACTACATAGTCAACCATATCTATTATTTCAGGGTCAATATCATTAAAGTTTTGTGGAGCATCTTGTCCTGCTATATTAGCCGAGGTTGAAACAATGGGTTTTCTAAAGCGCATACACAAATTTCGCGAAAAATCTTCATTTGTTATGCGAATGCCTATTGTGCCGTCACTATTAATTAGGTTTGGAGCTAAGTTTTTAGCGTTTTCGAAGATTATTGTCAATGGTTTGTCGGCTAAATCAAAAAGATCCCATGCAATATCAGGTACATCTTGAATATAGGCTTGTAGTTTTCCAGGATTGTCTAATAAAATAAGCATTGATTTGCTTTTGTCTCTATGTTTTATGGCATATAGTTTTTCAACAGCCTCTTCATTTGTAGCGTCGCAACCTATACCCCAAATTGTGTCGGTAGGATAAAGTATTATGCCACCTTCCCTTAGCACTTCTATTGCTTTCTTTATATCTTCGTTCATTCGTTATATTGTTTTTAGTTTCTGCATAATGATAACATCCTCATAGTTGCTCTCATCAGCTATCCATTGCTGCAGAATTCCTGATTTAGAAAAGCCTTTGTTTTTAAAAAGCTTTTGGCTAGCTTTATTGCTTGTGGGGATGAAAGCATAGAGCTGATTAATGTTTAAAAAATCGAACACATAGTTTTCCAACAGTGTTAGTGCCTGCCTTGCAATACCTTCTCTTCGATATTCAGGGTCAATATATATACCAACTCCACATCTACTATTCAAAGGATCAAAGTCATATAAGTCTATTGTACCTATTTTACTGTCTTCTTCGTTTAGCGAAATCATAAATCGAAGTTGTTTCGACTCGAATATATCTGTTTGTGCATCTACAATATATTGTCGTAACACATATTTTGAGTAGGGTGACATGGCTGAGCCATATCTCCAAACATCAGTGTCATTCTCCCATTTATAAAGTACTTCAAGGTCTTCTGGCTCTAGGGCTCGAAGATGGATGGTGTTGTTTTTGAGAAATTCAGTCATATTTTAAATTTGTTTTTTATCCAATGCTTCACCTATTCGCAGGAAAATGTTTTTCTTGCGTTTGTCCTTCTCTTGTTGCGTCTCTTGAGACGACATAATTGTTTGAAAAGAGCTCTCTCCTCTAGCAGTAGCTTGTACAGCCTTGTATATTACTCCCCAATCGGGTAGACCACCTAGGTTTCTATCATCTATAAACATGTCTACAGATAACTTTCGAGGGGATGGGGTTTCCTCTCCTGGATAGTTAGCATTGTTAGCATAAAACACCAATCCTCGCTCAGCGCAATAATCGATAGCCTCTTGCAGAAGGTCGTCTTCACGAACTGTCCATAAAATAAGTCTATGGTTCTCTTTTTGCAACTGAAGAAGGGTTTCAATTGCGAAAGGGATAGGCTTCCCTATTCTTGGATACTTGTGTTCAACAATTGTTCCGTCAAAATCTATTGCAATAGTCATTTTGGTCTATTTTTTATTACTAGTTAGTTTCTTTTTTTCCTCTTCATCTTGCTGTATACTCTCTTCATTTGCATATAAATAACCGTTTGAGGGGTAACTGAAAATGTATGCAGTGAATGTAATCAATGTGAGGAGCATATAGTTTTGATTAAATGAAATAGCATATAAAACAATATTCATTGTGGCTACCAAAAAAAGTATGCCAAACCGTGTTACAAATGCTTTTTTATAAACATCCGTTGTGATATCGTTATCTTCTGGATGATTGTTCTTGTTCATTATCATAGAAAACAGTTTTAATGAACCCGGAATTCCCAACAAGGTTATTAAAAGAGCATACCGCTCTAGCACAACTGACACTAGTGGAGGAGTAGGGGATATATCTATCCATTTAAAAGCGAAACTTACAAAAAAAGCTACCTGAAGTACTAGTGCAATATAGAACAACCCCTTTAGGTTTGATACTAATGTTTTTGAATTCATTTATTGCGAAAGTTTATAAGATTCCTTAAATGGAGTTCTGTTCAATATCGAGCGTCCGAGAGTTACTTCATCGGTATACTCTAATTCGTTGCCAACCGAAACCCCTCGTGCAATTATAGATACTTTAATATCGAACGGCTCTAGTTTTCTATATATGTAGAAGTTAGTTGTATCACCCTCCATTGTTGCACTCAATGCCAATACAACCTCTTTAACATCACTCTCTTTCACTCTGTTTATTAGGCTGGCAATTTCAACATCTGAAGGACCTATACCATCTATGGGCGATATTATTCCTCCCAACACATGATATTGCCCCTTGTACTGCACTGTGTTTTCTATCGCCATCACATCCTTAATGTTTTCTACAACACAAACTACCGAAGTATCTCTTGATGTGTCAGCGCAAATATTGCATATTTTACTATCCGAAATATTGTGACACGAAGAACAATACTTAACCTCTCTCTTCAGTGTTGTTATTGCTTCGGCAAAACTTTCTACATGTTGCTCGTCTTGACGTAATAGATGTAACAATAAGCGAAGCGCAGTTTTTCTTCCAATTCCAGGTAGTTTGGAAAATTCGCTTACTGCTTTTTCGAGAAGTGCTGATGGGTAAGGTTGATT
>DUVZ01000294.1 GCA_012840785.1 Bacteroidales bacterium | reverse complement strand
CACCCCATATTTTTTTATCCAACTATCAACAGTTGTTTGCGCCTCTTTTATTGTCATTTTCTTATTTATCTTTAGAGTCTATCCAAATTGTAACAGGTCCATCGTTTATAAGCGACACCTTCATGTCGGCACCAAACTGTCCTGTTTTCACCTCTATTCCTGACAGAACTTCTAGTTTCTTACAAAACTTCTCATATATAGGAATAGCTATAGCAGGTTTTGCTGCTTTTATATAAGAAGGTCTATTCCCTTTTTTTGTATTTGCATGCAATGTAAATTGCGAGATAACCATTAATTGACCCTCTTGCTTTAAGATTGATTCATTCATCACTCCCTTTGCATCGTCAAATATACGTAAATTAATAATCTTTTTGCACAGATACTCTATATCTTCATCTTCATCATCGTTTTCGATACCTACTAATATAAGAAGCCCTTCTGATATTTGACTATGTGTTTTGTTATCTATTGTTACATTAGCTTCTGACACTCTTTGAATAAGAACTCGCATTTTACTGTTTTTTGTTAAACCAATTATAAACTATTTTCCCTCTATTTTTTCCCAATACTTCTACAATCTCACTCTCTTTTGCTTCTCTAATTCTTTTTATACTTTTGAAATGATTTAGAAGATCTTTTTTTGACTTTGGACCTATTCCTTTTATTTTATCTAACTCAGATCCAACTTGAGCTTTGCTTCTTTTTTTACGATGGAAGGCCAATCCAAAACGGTGAGCTTCGTCACGTAAATATTGGATGAGTTTCAAAGTTTCTGAATTTTTATCAAGGTAGAGTGGAATGGAGTCATTTGGGAAGTAAATCTCTTCTAATCGCTCTGCAATACCAATAATTGCGATTTTTTCGTACAAGTCCATTTTTCTGAGCATTTCAACAGTGGCGCTTAATTGTCCCTTACCACCGTCAACTACAATGAGTTGCGGTAGGTTTCCGCCTTCGTTAACTACGCGTGAGTAGCGTCTTTGAATCACCTCCTGCATAGATGCATAATCATTTGCTCCTACAACGCTTTTAATTGCAAAATGGCGATACTCTTTTTTAGCAGGCTTACCTTTTTTGAAAACAACACATGCTGCAACCGGATTTGTACCTTGAATGTTTGAGTTGTCAAAACACTCAATATGTATTGGGATTTCTTTTAAATGTAAATCTTTTTGTACAGTTTTTAAGAGTCGGGTAGAGCGTTGTTCAGGATTTAATATTTCTGCTCTTTTTAATTTATCTACTCTATACTGTTTTACATTTTGTTCCGAGAGCGCTAATAATTTTCTTTTATCACCCCTTTGAGGAATTGTAAATTCAACATTTGTCAATTTAATGTCAGGGATAAAAGGAACAATAATCTCTTTGGATTCACTTTTGTAACGTTGCCTCATTTCAACAATCCCCATGGCAAGAAGTTCCTCTTTGGTCTCATCCATCTTCTTTCTATACTCAAAAGTGTAAGCTTGAATTATTGCACCGTTTACAACATGAAGGTAATTTATATATGCAGCTTGCTTATCATCCGAACAGAAAAAGACATCAATATTATATCCAAAATTACTAACAACCGTAGAGCGTTCTCTAAAGTTTTCTATCATCTGATACTTCTCCTTTAGTTCTTGCGCCTCTTCAAATTGTAGGTTTTCTGCTCTGAGAGTCATCTCTTCGTATATCTTTTTACTGATTATACCAACATTACCTTTTAGTATTTCTAAAATTTCATCAATATTTTTGTTGTAATCTTCCAATGATTGCAATCCTTCACAAGGACCTTTGCATCGTTCAATATGGTATTGGAGACATACTTTGAATTTTCCAGCTCTTATATTTTCTGGTGTAAGGTTTAACCTGCATGTTCTTAACTTGTAAACTTTTCTAATAGTTTCAAGGAGTGCCCTTACAGACATAACAGAAGTATATGGACCGAAGTAACGCGATCCGTCGCGTTGTATATTTCGCGTTTGCATCACTCGAGGGAAATACTCTTTCTTTACAACTATCGATGGATATGTTTTGTCATCTTTCAGAAGTACATTGTAGCGTGGCTGGTATTGTTTTATTAGGTTGTTCTCTAGAAGAAATGTGTCTTCTTCAGTCTTTACTACAATGTATTTTATTTTTGCAATCTTACGTACAAGAATCCTAGT
>DUVZ01000293.1 GCA_012840785.1 Bacteroidales bacterium | reverse complement strand
TTACGCCAGCCATAACAGGTGCAGTGGGTGATGTATATATGAATTTAGATATGAGTGACAAAGCTGCCAATCAGTTTTTAAAAGCTGCGAAGGATGCTAACGACAATTTACTTTCTCCTATATACTATAAGAAAGCTGGACTGGCTTACCTACATGCTCAAAATTTTGATAAAGCAATCAGCACTTTCGAAACTATCAAAAAAACCTACTTGAACTCACCCGAGGGGCAAGAGGCAGATAAATACATTGAGCAGGCAAAATTGAGCAAAAAATAACTTATCAATCACTTTTTTTGTAAAAACAGCATATGTCAACATTATTAGAAAAATCACGCAGCCAAAACGCTCCACTTCCTTCTGGTAAAGATAAAATGGTGGGTATAGTAGTTTCGGAGTGGAACACTCCAGTAACAGAAAGCCTATTAAAGGGTGCAATAGACACACTTATAGCTGCCGGAATGAGAGAAGACGATATAATTGTTGAATATGTTCCTGGCACCGTAGAGCTAACTTTTGGAGCAAAGGTGCTTATAGAAGAAACATTGGTGCACGCTGTAATAGTTTTGGGTTGTGTTATTCAGGGTGAAACACGACACTTCGATTATGTTTGTGATAGTGTTACACAGGGAGTTACAAAGCTAAACTTGAACTACCCCACTCCTGTTATATTTGGAGTACTTACAACTAACAACCAAGAGCAAGCTGAAGCTAGAGCTGGAGGCACACATGGTAACAAGGGTGAGGATTGTGCCATTGCTGCATTAAAAATGATTGATTTACAACAGAAATATATTATCTAATTTTATATTGCGAAAGTAGCTCAGTTGATAGAGCATTAGCCTTCCAAGCTGAGGGTCGCGGGTTTGAGTCCCGTCTTTCGCTCATGTTTAATAGTTGCTTTTAATAAAACAACTTATTAGAACAATCAAAAAAAAACACTATAGAGCATCTTCTATAGTGTTTTTTTCTCTTTACTGTGCAGTTATTGCTGATAATCCTCACAAACTTCATAGTAAAACTGAAGGAACTTTAATCTCAAATAAGAGAGGCTGGAGTTTCTATTAAAATAAAACAGTACCTTTGCATCCGCAAATCTTAAAAAAATAATTACTTATATCTTTTGGCTTACTTATTATGAGTGAGTAAATAGTTGTATTTTTGCAACATATATTTTTATCAAATAGAATAACGTGTCACAAAACAATAGAAAATCTCAATATCGCGACTTTACCTCTGGTAATATATCGCGCCAGCTTACAAAGTTGGCATTCCCACTTATGGCTACGAGCTTTATACAGATGGCATACAACCTTACTGATCTTGCTTGGGTGGGTCGTTTGGGTAGTGAGTCTGTTGCTGCAGTTGGTGCTATGGGTATGCTTATTTGGATGGTGAATGCAATTGCCCTCTTCTCAAAAATAAGTGCAGAAGTATCTATAGGACAATCAATTGGTATAAAACGTTTAGACAAAGCTGCAATCTATGCTTCACATACTACAACAATAGCTATTGCTCTTGGAATACTATTTTCTGCAATATTCTTGGCTCAGCCTCATCTATTTGTTAGCTTTTTTAGGCTATCGCCATCCATATCCTTAGAAGCAACCAACTATTTACGAATCATTTCATTTAGCATACCAATGCTATTTATGATTCTTAATTTTTCTGGTATATACATTGGATCGGGACGTAGCGATATTCCTTTTTATTACAATGCTGTAGGTCTCATTCTCAATATTATAATTGACCCCATACTAATCTTCGGGCTTGGACCAATTCCTGCTTTAGGGTCAAGTGGTGCAGCATTAGCAACTACTCTATCTCAGCTTGTTGTACTTATTTTATTTATTTGGCATCTCAAAAGAAGAGATGGAGTGTTTGGACACTTCCCCTTTCTAACTACTTTAAAAGCAAGCTATAGCAAGAATATTTTCAAGTTGGGTTTCCCAGTAGCGGTTATGAATGTCTTTTTCTCTATCATTAATATGAGTTTAGTGCGCATTGCATCTATCCACGGTGGGCACTTGGGAGTAACTAGTCAAACTACTGGAGGGCAAATTGAAGGACTTACTTGGAACACTACCGAGGGCTTTGCCACGGCACTTGGGAGCTATGTAGCACAAAACTACTCAGCAAACAAAATTGATAGAACAAAAAAAGCTTACGCATTTACACTCAAACTACTGCTGTCGTTAGGAGTAGTCCTTAGTGGTGCTTTTATATTCTATGGAGCCGAAATATTCTCTATTTTCATCCCTGAAAAAGATGCTTATATGGCAGGTGGTGATTATCTATACATTTTAGGTATTTCTCAAATATTTATGATGTTGGAGCTAACTACCCAAGGAATGTTCAATGGAATTGGAAGAACTGCACCCCCTGCTATCATTAGCATGATATTTAATGCTATTAGAATTCCTTTCGCTATGCTCTTAGCATCTCACATGGGAGTAAATGGAGTATGGTGGGCAATAAGTATTACAACTATTTTTAAAGGAGTAATCTTAACTATTTGGTATCAATTCACTCTCAAAAAGATAGAAAAAAGAAACAGGGTAATAGAATCATTAAAGTAACAGATATACTTAATACCCTGGCAGAAACAAACCTATGTCGTTTACAGGAAGATTAAAGAGGTTGCCAACATAAGCATTCACCATTTTGCCCGAGAACATATAAAAGCCAGAGGAGAAGTCTCTGTCTCTTTGTGCAAGACCTATTACTCCACCACTATTTGCCATTTTCATAAACAATGATGAGAAAACATTGCTCAACGCAATAGATGCAGTACGTGCAACTCGCGAACTAATACTCATTTCACAAAAGTGAAGCACTCCATGCATTCTATAGAGTGTTGGTGTTCCTGGAATGCAAGCCTCCATTGTTGTTTCAAAACATCCACCTTGAGCCAAGCGTAGATCTATAACTATAGCCTCTTGTTTCAGCTCTCTTATCAAATCTTCTGATATTCTGTCGCGATGAGGTTTATTGATATATTCCATTGCACCAATCAATAAGTCGGCAGAGCGAAATGTATTCCTCATTACATTGGGCTGTAGAGTAGAGGTAAAGAGCGAACGCCCAAGATTTTGCTTCATTAGTCGTAGCTTGCCTATATCATTATCAAACACTTTCACCAGTGCGCCTAGACCCATGGCTGCACGAGCTGCAATAGTGCCTGCAACATCTGCACCAATTATCACAACTTCTGTTGGGGTCACACCAGGCACACCTCCTAAGAGAATACCCTTACCGCCATTTGCATTGCTCATAAGCTCTGCTGCAAGTGTTATAGCCGATGCTCCTTCTATTTCGGATATGGCTGTAGAAAAAGGTGATGTGCCAGAGTCGTCATAAATCAAATCATAAGCCAAAGCATTAATTCTTTTGGCTAGCATAGCCTCCAATATAGTTGATGAAAAGAGAGGTTGTTGTAAAAAAGAGAAAACTGTAGCACGTGGACGCATCATTCTGACCTCTTGCAAGGTGGGGGGCGATATTTTTAAAATAAGAGCAGCCTCAAAAACCTCAGCTTTCGAATCTACAATATGCGCTCCGGATTCTGAATAGTAATTGTCAGAATAGTTAATCGGAAGACCTGCTCCCGATTCAAGGATTACTTTATGACCGTCATCAACTAATAGAGCCACAGCCTCTGGTGTAAGTGCAAGTCGTTTTTCGAATCTACTGTTTTCTTTGGGAATACCAATTGTAAGAGCCGCTTGAGTTTTATTTACCTTCAACAGAAACTCTCTAACTACAAAAGATGTTGTTTTATGAGGATTATATATCATATTTAGGTTGTATAGTTTATAAGTAATTTGCCTTTTAATTAATAAATGTATGCAACAACCTTTCTATTGCCGTTACATTTTTAGCTACATGAGTCTTAGTAATAAGTACTTCTGTCTCGTAAGTAATTTTTGCTTTGCTATAATATCTCTCACGTTCTGCTAAGTGGGTTATCACAAACTCTGTCAACTCTTTAGGTGATTTATTTTCTATAATGGGTCTTACATTCTTAGAAGCTAGCAATCGCGACACCAACTGATCGACCGTTGCTTTAATATATACCGTAATCCCGTGATGATTCATCACCTCCATATTGTCGTAAAAACAGGGTGTGCCTCCGCCAGTAGCAATCAACACATTTTGAAAAGTTGCTACCTCACGTAACATTTCTCTTTCTATAATTCTAAACTTTAATTCACCCTTAACAGCAAAAATGTCTTTTATTGTCTTACGATACCTGCTCTCTATATATTTATCTAAATCAATAAACTGTAGCCCCAGCTTTTTGCTTAATAGCTTTCCAATCGTGGTTTTACCCACTCCCATATATCCAACTAAAAAAACTGTTTCCATATACAGCCTTATAAAAGAGGTGTAAAGAGGCGTATAAAAGACTCTTTAAAACGCATCCAAACCGGTCGCTTTATCCATTCTCGCAATACAATAGCAGTAGAATTATTCTGATCTTCTACAAAAATCTCTTTCCCACGAATTGCTGTAGCTTCATTATAGATAAATGCCATTACCTCAAGGTTTTGTTCAAAACTGCGAATATCAAAATTGGCAGAACCCATCAATGTCAACGAATCGTCAATTACCACAAGCTTAGAGTGCAAAAACCCTGGTTCGTAAAAATAGATACTTATCCCAGCCCTAAGTAGCTTTTTGAAGTAAGATCTAGAGGCAAGTTGCACAAGCAGAGTGTCAGACCTTCTGGGAACCATCAACCGCACATCAACTCCACGCACCGAAGCTGCTATAAGGGCATCAGACAAGCTCTCGGGAGGTATAAAATAGGGTGTTTGAATATAGATATAAGATTGAGCGCCAAATATTGCCTGCATAAAGCCTTGCATTATTTCGCGTGCTGGACTATAGGGACCACTACTTACAATCTGCATTAAATTATCGCCATAACTCTCAAGTGAAGGGAAATATTTTCGTGCTGTAATAAGCGATTTACTCACCAAGTACCAATCTATCAAAAAAATAGATTGTAGCCCTTGCACACCCTTACCTTCTATTCTAATATGCGTGTCTCTCCAGTTTCCCCACGATGGTCCATTAATATATCTATCAGCAACATTCATCCCGCCAATATATCCCACTTGTCCATCTATCACTACAACTTTTCGATGGTTGCGATAGTTGACATGTGATGTAAACATAGGAAATCTTACTTTCATAAACTCTTCTACTTCGATACCAGCCGAGCGCAACTGTTCGTAAAAACTATTCTTCACCCTCCACGAGCCAACTGCATCTACAATAACTCTTATTTTTACACCTTCAGCTGACTTTTTAATCAACAGGTCTTTTAACTGATTACCTATCACATCATCATCCCAAACGTAATACTCTATATGAATATGGTCGGTAGCTTTATCAATATCGCGAAATAAGGCTTGAAATTTGTCCCTGCCAGTAATAAAGTACTCTACTGAGCTACCATATAGCAGATGAGCCTGATTGGAGTTGCGTAAGAGTTTTATAAGATCAATGTACTTAGAGGGATAGTGAACTAATTCAGATGAATCGATTTCAGCTAAAGGTCTAGTCTTAATCTTTGAGTACATCCTTTTCGACATAAATCGCCGCTTTGTGTAGTCTTGCCCAAACACAATGTATATGACAAACCCCACCACAGGTAGAAAAATCAACACCATAATCCATGTAATGGTTTTGATTGGGTTTCTGTTTTCAGAAATAATTACAACGATAACTCCTAGTACCGTAATTAGATATACTATTTCTGTTATACGAAAAAGGATAGTGTACATATCATTGATCTATTTTTTTTAACGATACTTACCTTCTTCTATGTCTCCTAGAATATTTAGATAAGAACGGTATCTACTTTCACTTATATAATGCTCTTCAACAGCATCAGTCACTGCACATCTAGGTTCATTAATATGCATGCAATTGTTATAAAAGCACTTGTGAGAAAACTTAAATATTTCGGGGAAATAGTGTGACACCTCCTCTTTGGTCATATTAACAGTGCCAAATCCTTTTATACCTGGAGTATCAATGATAAAACCTCCCTCTTCAATCTCTATCATTTCAGAATAGGTGGTTGTATGCATTCCCATTTGATGATAAGTAGAAATATCGCCTACTTCTCGTTTATAATCGTCGCCTGTAACTACGTTTATAAAGAGAGACTTACCAACTCCAGAGTGTCCAGCTAGCAAGCTTACTTTATCTTTAACAATCTCTTTAAGCTCATCCAAACCTATATTATCTGTTAATGATGATTTCAGGCAAGTGTAACCAATAGTTTGATATAGATGCACAAGAGCATCTACATACTCCAAATCATCCTCATCGTATAGATCAATCTTATTAAAAACAATATAAACAGGCACCCTATAAGCTTCTGCAGAAACTAAAAACCTGTCAATAAAGACTGTAGTTGTTTCTGGTGACTTCACTGTTACAAATAGTAGGGCTTGATCGATATTAGCAGCTAAAATATGGACTAGTTTAGACAAATTAGATGCTCGCCGGATGATATAATTCTTCCTGTCAAATATTTTAGTTATATACGATGTATCGTCGGGGTTAAAGTCAACCTGCACATTATCACCAACAACCACAGGACTAGTACTACGAATTCCTTTTAACCGGAAACTACCCTTTACCCTACACTCAATATCCGATCCATCTTCTAAACGAACAGTATAAGCATTGCCTGTATTTTTAATTACTAATCCATTCATACATTCAGATAAAAAAAGGGAAAGAAGCAACTTCTTTCCACTTTATTGTTTTCTATTTTCACTAAATTGTAAGGACCTCTTTTTCTTTTACATCAAAAGCCTCATCAATTAATTTGATAAACTTATCATGCAACTTTTGAAAAGAGTCTTCTGCTGATTTTCCGGTGTCTTCGGGTAAACCATCCTTTACTGCTTTTTTTATTGAATCAATCGCTTCACGACGGAAGTTACGAATACTAATTTTTGCATCCTCAGCTTCGTTTTTTATTTGCTTTACAAGCTGTTTACGACGCTCTTCTGTAAGTGGAGGAATTCCTAAACGAATTACATCACCATTATTTTCAGGAGTAATACCTACATCAGAGTTCATAATTGCCTTCTCAATTGGTTTGAGCATAGATTTTTCCCATGGCTGTATCACAATTGATTTTGCATCGGGTGCAGAAACTGTAGCTGTATTGGTAAGTGGAGCCATTGTTCCATAATATTCTACCATTATCCCATCAAGTATACGCACATTAGCTCTACCAGCACGAATACGTGATAATGTTTCTTCGAGATATTCAAGCGTTGCCTGCATCATCTCTTCTGTTTCTTTTTCTAAAACTTGAATGTCTATCATAGGAGTATAATTTTATATGTTATAAACAAAAATAGGTAATATAATTGAGAATATAAACTAAAAATCTAACTTTACTTTGCATCAGCATCTGGATAAACACGTGTACCGATGTTTTCTCCCAAGATTACTTTCTTCAGATTGCCAATAGTATCCATATCAAACACCACAAGAGGCATCTTGTTTTCTTTACACATAGTAGTTGCAGTCATATCCATAATTTTAAGGTTGCGACTGTATATCTCATCAAACGATATCTCATCAAATTTAGTTGCAGACCTATCTTTCTCAGGGTCGGCAGTATATATACCATCCACTCTTGTTCCTTTAAAAAAAACATCAGCTTCAATCTCTACAGCACGCAATACGGATGCAGTGTCGGTTGTAAAAAAGGGATTACCTGTTCCACCCGAAATAATAGCCACACCTCCTGTTTCAAGAGTTTCGATTGCTTTCCATTTTGTGTAGTACTCACCAATGGGCTCCATTCTAATAGCTGTGTAAACCTGATTTTCTTGCCCAATGGCAGAAAGAGCCGAACTCAACGCCTGGCTATTAATTACTGTAGCAAGCATTCCCATCTGATCACCCTTTACCCTATCGTAACCTTTAGCTGCACCACTTAAACCACGAAAGATGTTTCCACCGCCTATCACAATGCCCACCTGTACACCCATCTCGGCAATCTCTTTTATTTGTCGAGCATAGTCACCCAGTCTTTTTTCATCTATACCATACTGTTTGTCTCCCATGAGCGACTCTCCGCTCAACTTTAGTAAAACACGCTTATACTGTACCATAAAAATATTCTTTTGTTGTAAATAATCTTTACAAAAATATTAATAAAAACTCAAACTATAGAATAGAAAATAATACTATACTGAAATCATCATATAAAAACAACCACAAATGACTTTTACTTATTCATCTATCACTTCAAAAGCAACTTCTTTGAAAGCATAAATCCTCTCTTCTCTACTAGGAAAAACAGTCAAAACCAAATGACCCGACGATATTACATCTTTTATAAGTGCCTCAAAGCGCCCTTCTTTATCATAAAACCAGTGCTTTCCATTTCTCCAATACAAGTGCTTAAAATATTCACTTTCTATCGCAGCAATCTCCCCCTTCTCCATCAATTGGTAGAGCTTTAACAGCTCGTCATAAAGCTCATTAAATAGTTGTTCTCTATCCAAGTCTACTCCTACTATTTGCTTAATTGACACAGGATTTGGTAGCTCTTTTGGAAAAACCTCTTCATTTACATTCAACCCAATTCCAACAATAGTGTAATCAATATGTTGGCCTGCCAAACTATTTTCTATAAGTATACCTGCTATCTTTTTATTATTCCAGTAGATATCATTGGGCCACTTAATGGTTACATCTTCCAAATATCTATCTAGCACCCTTTTTATTGCCAATGATACTATACGCGATATAATAAACTGATCTCGCGCCTTTACACTATGAGGATAAAGCAAAATACTCAACAATAGATTTTCACCTTTTGCTGAATACCACGAATTGCCCATCTGTCCTCGTCCATTAGTCTGGAGGTCAGCCATCACCACAAAACCCTCGGCAAGTGGAGTCTTCTTTTGCAAAAGCTTCAATTCGGTGTTGGTAGATGTTGTTTCATCCAATCTCAAAACTAGCCTATCACTCATCTCCTTTACCATAATACTCTCGTTGTATTTTCTTTGGCATCTTCTTCACCACTTCATCAATTGAATGATTAATCCATTGCATTATCTCCTCATCGGGCATATCTCCCAACAATTCAATCGAGTTCCAATACCTCTTATGCATATGAAAAGCTGCTTGCACACTACTATATCGTTGACGCAATTCAACTGCTTTATCTGGATCGCATTTTAGCGATACAGTTTTCACCTCAGCATCCAAAGGTATCAATGCAATCATCTTTCCCATCAACTTCATCACTAAGGTCACTTCGTCAAACGGAAAGGTAGGCTCTACACCTGGAATACTTACAAAATAATCATACAGTTCTTCTACATTCATATAAAACTAGATTGACACTCTTACCCAAATTACTAAAACCGATAAAACCATCCTTCGTTAAAAAACAGGCGACATAAAAGCATCATCAATATGCTCTATCTCGAAAACAACTCCATCCCATACTACAGCAATTATATCAAACCGTGCAGGTTTATCATTATTAGTATATTTCAAATACAGGTCGGCAGCCTCAACAATACGTCTTATTTTTACACTATTTATAAAATCCTCAGGGTCTCCCCATTCACGCGTTGTTCGCGTCTTAACCTCCACAAACACAACAAACTCCTCATTCTCAACCACAATGTCAATTTCATGACGATTCTTTCTCCAGTTTCTCTCCAATATCCTGTAGCCCTTATCTTTCAGGAAAACAGTGGCCGCTTCTTCGCCTTTTATTCCAAGTTCATTGTGCTGTGCCATAGCTTTGTTTTAAATATTTTCTATAATATCACATGCTTATGACGTAAAAATACAAATTATAGACAAGAATACTTTATTAAAGCAAAT
Organism: Bacteroidales bacterium; assembly: GCA_012840785.1. GTDB lineage: Bacteria > Bacteroidota > Bacteroidia > Bacteroidales > Dysgonomonadaceae > UBA2632. The sequence continues at coordinate 3,288 of DUVZ01000293.1, read as the reverse complement.
ATTTTTCGTTTTTTTGTATGCAAATAGGCATTGCTATTGATTTTTACAATAGATTGCCAACAATTCTGTTTGAACCGCCCCATATAAAAGGGCAATTCTGTTTGAAAACTATAATGAAAAGATTAAACAAAAAGTGTCATAATAATAAGCGTGAGCTCCGCACCAAAAAACTTCACTTTATGGTGAGTGAAGAGGAGTTTAAGCTTATTGACTCTTATCTTAAGAAGTATAAAATAAAAAATCGCTCGCGTTGGTTTCGCAGGCTAATGATTGGACACATACTGAAAAACTACGAAGAGAATTATCCTACACTTTTCAATGAAAATGAGATGCGGAGGTAAGTAAAACTACCTTACAAATTAAATAGCAAGAGCTTACCATAAAGGCAAACAACTTAAAACAAAAACATTATGCTTGACGACAGCTACTTTATGAAACAAGCCCTCAACGAGGCAAAACAAGCATTCGATAAAGATGAAGTGCCCATCGGTGCAGTTGTGGTGTGCAACAACAGGATTATTGCACGAGCACACAACCTTACAGAGACACTTAACGATGTAACAGCACATGCCGAAATGCAAGCAATTACTGCTGCTGCCAATGTTTTGGGAGGTAAATACCTAAATGAGTGCACACTTTACGTCACTGTTGAGCCTTGTTCGATGTGTGCAGGCGCATTAGGATGGGCACAGCTACAGCGCGTTGTGTACGGGTCTGGAGACAATAGAAGAGGCTATACACAGTTTTCCACAAAAGTGTTGCACCCAAAAACAGAAGTCAATTATGGCATACTAGCCGACGAGTGCGGAGCATTGATGAAAAGCTTCTTCGAAAAGAAGAGATAGCTCTTTTTGCTAAAACACAAACAATAGTAAATCAAATCAATTTACAACAAACTACTGTTAACACCACCATCAATTTGTATAGTAGTGCCGGTTATAGAACGTGCTTGTGCCGAGCATAAGTAAGCAACCATACCACCCAATTCATCAGGACTCATAAAGCGCTTATGTGGAAATGCAGATATTACTCCCTCTTCGTACTCTTGCTGAGAAACGTTGGCATCATTTGATTCCTTTTCCATCAACTGAGTAATTCTTTCTGTTCGGAAATAACCAGGACAAATAGTGTTAATTGTTATACCACTACTCATTATATCTTTACTTATACTTTTGGCAAAACTTACAACTGCAGTCCTAAATATATTAGATAAAACCATGTTAGGCATTGGCTCTTTCACACTTACCGAAGCAATATTAACGATACGCCCCCACTCTCTTTGCTCCATATATGGTAAGCAAAGCTTTATCATAGATATATTATAACGTAACACGCTATGGTAAGCTTGGTCAAAATCTTCTATTGAAAAATCACGAAATGAACCTGGGGCGGGTCCACCTGAGTTGTTAACCAGAATATCAATCCGTCCAAATTTATCTATTGTTTCTTTCACAATTCGTTGGTTATCTTCCTCTTTACTCATATCTACACGCAGTGCGAGTACTTCAACACCAAGAGATTCAATATCTTCCTTTGTTTTTTCTAGTGCCTTTTCATTCCGGGCACATAATACTATGTTAACACCCTCCTTTGCAAGAGATACTGCTGATGCTTTTCCTAATCCTTTGCTGCTTCCACCAACAATCGCAACTTTTCCTTTTAATTTGTAGTCCATATATTTATATTGTTTTTTATTTATAACAAAGAATCAGCTTATTAGTTTTATTTTTTTGAGAACAGATTACTACACAATGAAGCTAAATTTGTATCTTTGCATCTTAAGCTATTAATACGACACTCATTAGAGTCATAAAACCATATAATAAAAGTCGCTACAATATGCAGCGATTTTGTAATTTGCAACCTATATATTATGTCAAAAAAATTCAAACGCACTCTTATCACATCTGCCCTCCCTTATGCCAATGGGCCTATTCACATCGGACACCTTGCAGGGGTATATGTGCCTGCCGATATATATGCTCGCTACCTTAGACTGAAGGGCGAAGAGGCTCTTTTTATAGGAGGTTCAGACGAACATGGAATACCTATTACCATTACCGCAAGAAAAGAGGGTGTAACCCCACAAGACATAGTGGATCGCTACCACAAATTAATAAAAGACTCATTCGAAGAGTTTGGGATTTCGTTCGATGTATATTCACGCACAACATCAGATATACACAAAGAGACAGCTTCCGACTTCTTTCAAAAACTATACGACAAAGGTGAATTCCTAGAACAAGAGAACGAACAGTATTATGACGAAGAGGCACAACAGTTTTTGGCCGACCGTTATATCACAGGTACTTGTCCGCACTGCAAGAGCGAAGGAGCCTATGGCGACCAATGCGAGAGCTGTGGAACATCGCTCAACGCAACCGATCTTATCGACCCTAAATCGACATTAAGCGGTGCAAAACCTATACGTAAAAAGACAAAACATTGGTATTTACCTCTAGACAAACACGAAAGGTGGTTGCGCAAATGGATTCTTGAAGACCACAAAGAGTGGAAAAGCAATGTTTATGGGCAGTGTAAATCATGGCTCGACCTTGGCTTGCAACCACGTGCGGTGAGTCGAGACCTAAACTGGGGTGTACCCGTACCTGTAGAAGGTGGCGAGGGCAAAGTGCTCTATGTATGGTTTGATGCACCAATTGGCTATATATCAAATACAAAAGAGTTGCTACCCAACGATTGGGAAAAGTGGTGGAAAGACGAGGAAACTAAGATGATTCACTTCATCGGCAAAGACAACATTGTGTTTCACTGCATTGTGTTTCCCGCTATGTTGAAAGCCGAAGGATCATATATACTACCCGAGAATGTGCCTGCCAACGAATTTATGAACCTTGAGGGCGATAAAATATCTACATCGCGCAATTGGGCAGTATGGCTGCACGAATACCTGCAAGACTTTCCAGGTAAACAAGATGTATTGCGCTATGTTTTAACAGCCAATGCACCCGAAACAAAGGACAACGATTTCCTTTGGAAAGATTTCCAAGCACGAAACAACAATGAGTTGGTTGCAATACTTGGTAACTTTATTAACCGTGCACTGGTTCTTACTAATAACTATTTCGACAGTAAAGTCCCTCCTTGTGGCGAACTAACCGACTACGACAAAGAGACAATCAACAATTTTAATAGTATAAAAGAGACAATTGAGAAACATTTAAACCAATTCAAGTTCAGAGAAGCACTCAAAGATGCAATGAATTTGGCACGCATTGGCAACAAATACTTGGCGGATACAGAGCCATGGAAGACCTCTAAAACAGA
>DUVZ01000292.1 GCA_012840785.1 Bacteroidales bacterium | reverse complement strand
ATCGATGCAGTATGAGGGCTTTAAGTTTAGTGTAGAAAACGACTCGCTTCTCTACAAATTGGAAAATGAACAAGCCAAAGTGCAACGCTTGATGGAGGAGCTGAGGGTGACCAAGGCCACCGACCAAGCCGAAATACGCCGATTGAAAGATGAGCTTGGTACACTACGCAAGATATTGAAATCGTACATTCAACAAATAGACTCGCTAAACCGATTGAACGAAGAGCTGAAAGCCGAGAATGTACAAATAAATAAAAAAATGCAAGAGACGACACGTACACTCAATGTAGTGTCGCAAGAGAAGAAGCAGTTGACCGAGAAGGTCTCGCTAGCTGCTAAGCTAGTTGCCACCAATGTGTCGATTAAAGCCGTTGATGGCAGAGGTAGAACACAAAAGCGATTGCGCAGAAGCGAGCAATTTCTCATCTCATTCACCATTTCTCGTAATATTACTGCCGAACCTGGCGAGCGCATAATCTATGCACGCATTATGCAGCCTGATGGAAGTGTGTTGACAAAAAATCCTAACAATCTATTCCCCTTTGAAAATAAAGAAATTGCTTACTCTAGTATGCGCATTATTGAATATGGTGGGGAGGAAACGGGTGTGGCACTCTATTACGATATTGATGAGTTTTTGATGCCTGGTACGTTTAAAGTAGATATTTTTGCGGATGGGAGTCATATTGGGACGAGCACTCTGCAAATGGAAGACTAATTTAATTAAATGTGAAAAGTGAAAATTAATAGCTGTAGTAATGCTACTTACTTAAATAATAATTGACAATTAACCATTACAATGAATATAGTTCGTTCAAATACATCAAACCCAGCCTTCAATTTGGCTACAGAAGAGTTTCTGATGAACCACAAGCAGGACAATTGGTTTTACCTCTATATAAACGCCCCATCTATTATTGTGGGAAAACACCAAAACTCGCTAGCCGAAATAAATGTAGACTATGTGAAAGAGAATGGTGTTATCGTTATTAGGCGTACAACGGGTGGTGGTGCAGTATTTCACGATCCGGGAAATCTGAACTTTACCTTTATCATGAAGGAACATTCAGGGGAGACTGCCGACTTTAGAAAATATACACAACCTATTATAGATGTGTTGCAAGCAATGGATGTGGACGCAAAGTTTGAAGGTAGAAACGATATGACCATTGAAGGAAAAAAGTTCTCGGGCAATGCCAAGGCTTTTTATAATGGTAAAATATTACAACATGGCACACTACTTTTCAACTCTACCCTACCCAATCTATCGCAAGCGCTAAAACTAAACCCTTTGAAGTATAGAGACAAGGCAGTGAAATCTATCAGCAGCCGTGTAACCAACATATCGGAACACTTGAAGCATGACATAACGCTTGAAGAGTTTGAAAAACGTATTGTCGACCACGTTCGCACCATGTATGCTGATGCGAAAGTTTATGAATTGACTGAAGAAGACCGAGCTGCCATCCAAAAACTGGTGGACGAGAAGTATGGTACATGGGATTGGAATTTTGGAAACTCGCCAAAATACAACTTCCAAAAAGGAATTAAAACAAGCGGTGGACATGTTGAGGTGAACCTAGAGGTAAGAAAAGGACAGATTGAGGATGTGAAGATATTTGGCGATTTTTTTAATACACGCGATGTGAGTGAACTAGAGAATTTGCTACGTGGAGCGCCACATGAACGTGAAAAGATAAGAGATGTATTATCGACTGTGGGTATTGAAAAATACCTGAACAATGTGACAGTTGATGAGTTTGTTGAAGGAATGTTTTAATAAAAAGTTTTTTAGCATAATTAAGTAGAAGGACAACCCGAAAAGGGTTGTCCTTTTTTAATTTCATAAATATTACATCGAATGAAAACACTAGTAAACATTCTCCGACAGCACTTCAAGCTTTATTGAAGCGGCATGTAAAACAATTAAACGAGAATGTGTTTTTAAGAAGTAATCAATAACATATTATTTCACACCTGATTCTACAAGTGCAATTCTAAAGTTAGCTTTTTACAGGATATCTCATTTCATCCTGAATGATAATAATTATTGAAGTTTCCCATTAATTTTTATTGTAATTCTCATTAATAATTGACAATTAACAATTAACAATTAATTCCAACTCTCTAATTACAAGATATTTTGTATTTTTGTACTTATCATAACATAGAAATTTAGAAAACCGATTTATAAAATGAATATTTTAGAACTAAACGAACAGGAGATTTTCCGTCGCGAAAGTCTACAAGAGCTACGCGATATGGGCATTGAGCCATATCCGGCGGCACTTTACAATGTAGATGCCTACTCAACTGAGATAAAAGAGGCTTTTGACGATGATGCTACTCCACCTCGCCAGGTAAGTATTGCGGGCAGGATAATGAGTCGCCGCATTATGGGAAAGGCTTCTTTTATGGAGCTGATGGATAGCAAAGGTCGCATACAAGTATATATAACACGCGACGACATTTGTCCTGACGAAGATAAAGAACTATACAACACAGCATTCAAAAAACTATTAGATATTGGCGACTTTGTAGGTATTACTGGTCATGTATTTCGTACAAAGATGGGCGAGATATCGGTGCATGCCAAAAGTTTGACAATTTTGGCTAAATCGTTGAAACCACTACCTGTTGTGAAAACTAAAGATGGTGTTTCTTATGATGCTTTTAGTGATCCTGAGATGCGTCACCGTCAACGCTATGTTGATTTGATTGTTAACAAACATGTTCGTGATACTTTTGTTAAGCGTACTAAAATGTTTAATGCTATGCGTAACTTTCTAAACGAAAGGGATTACTTAGAGGTAGATACGCCTGTGTTGCAAAGCATTCCGGGTGGTGCTGCTGCACGTCCTTTTATTACGCACCACAATGCGCTAAATATACCGCTCTACTTGCGTATTGCTAATGAGCTTTACTTGAAACGATTAATTGTAGGTGGATTTGATGGGGTGTATGAGTTTTCGCGTAACTTTAGAAATGAGGGGATGGACCGTACGCACAATCCAGAGTTTACAATTATGGAGCTTTATGTGGCTTATACTGACTATAAGTGGATGATGGAGTTTACAGAGCAGATGCTTGAGCATGTGGCTTTGGAAGTGCTTGGTACAACGAAGGCTAAAGTAGGCGACACAGAGATTGACTTTAAAGCTCCCTACAAACGCATTACAATGATTGATGCTATTGAAGAGCATACAGGAATTAATGTGGCTGGAATGGATGAAGCGGAGCTGAGAGAGGTGTGTAGAAAGCTGGATGTGGAGGAAGATGAAACAATGGGTGTGGGCAAACTGATTGATGAGATTTTTGGCGAGAAGTGTGAGAAACATTATATACAGCCTACCTTTATTACGGATTATCCTATTGAGATGTCGCCACTAACCAAAAAACACCGCAATAATCCTGAACTTACTGAGCGTTTTGAGTTGATGATAAATGGTAAGGAGCTTGCTAATGCATACTCGGAGCTGAATGACCCAATTGATCAGCGTGAGCGTTTTGAAGAGCAGGTAAGGCTTTCTGAGAAGGGAGATGACGAGGCGATGTTTATAGACCATGACTTTATACGTGCATTGGAATATGGTATGCCACCTACATCGGGAATGGGTATTGGTATGGATAGATTAGCTATGTTATTAACAGGGCAAGAGTCGATACAAGAGGTGCTACTATTTCCACAGATGCGCCCTGAAAGAAAGAACAAGAAAGATGAGGTTTCGAAATACACAGCTTTGGGTGTGCCCGAGGAGTGGGTGCCTGTAATACAAAAAGCTGGCTATAATATGGTTGAATCGTTGAAAGATGTAAACCCAAACAAACTTCACCAAGAGATATGCGGATTGAACAAGAAGTTTAAGCTAGAACTGAACAATCCTACTTCGGAAGAGGTTAGGATGTGGACGGAGCAAGCATAGCAGATTTTTTGTGTGATGCACGTGACTCATAGTCATTTAATGAAAAACAGAATATGAATTTACCGGGAAGAATTGCTATCATAGGAAGTGGTACATGGGCAACAGCACTAGCAAAGATAGTGTTGATGAAGAACGACCACATAAATTGGTTTATTAGAAAAACCGAAGTAATTGATAAGTTTTATGATACGGGATACAACCCCAGATACTTATCAAATGTAAAATTCGATTTAACTAGAATAAGCTTCTCGTCAAATATTGAGCGAACTGTAAGAGAGTCGGACACAATTATTATTGCTGTTCCATCTCCTTACTTAAAACATCATCTTAAAAAACTGAAGCCAAGCCACTTTAGAGATAAGTATGTAGTTTCTGCGGTAAAGGGTATTGTTCCATTCGATAATATGGTTGTATCAGAATATCTCTCATTCAACTATAAAATTCCAATGGACAATGTTGGTGTTATCTCCGGACCATGTCATGCAGAAGAGGTAGCGCTAGATCGTCTATCGTTTCTAACATCGGCTTGCAAGGATATTGAAAAAGCTGAAATGCTTGCAGAGGCTACAACCTCTAGCATTCTAAAAACTACGGTATCGACCGATGTTATTGGTATAGAGTTGGCTGCAGTGCTCAAGAACATCTATGCTGTGATGTCGGGAATATGTCACGGAATGGGATATGGCGATAACTTCCAATCTGTATTGATGACAAATTGTGCACGCGAAATGGAGCGATTTATTAATGGCTTAGTGCCACGAGAGAGGAGCATTCTCGAACCTGCTTACTTGGGCGATATGCTTGTTACGGGCTATTCTCAGTTTAGCCGCAACCGCACACTGGGCAATATGATTGGAAAAGGGTATTCGGTGAAATCGGCTGAATTGGAAATGAATATGGTAACCGAAGGCTTCTATGCAACTAAATGCATCAAGCTGATGAACAAAAAGTTTAGGGTTGATATTCCAATTGTTGATATTACCTATGAAATACTCTACAATAATGTCTCGCCACGTGTAATAATAAAAAAACTGATTGATGTTCTTCACTAAACTCTTGCTTGTAAAATAGGGTTGAGAGTATAATTACTTTACAAGAAAAAACAAAACATGGGAAAGTTGAATTTAAATATTAATGATGTAGCCCCTTGGGTTACAAAAGCAGAAGTGAATGCTATGGATGCACTTGCTACTGTAGCAAACAGAGCGCTTCACGAAGGAACTCTTCCTGGCAGCGATTTTCTAGGATGGGTAAACCTTCCCTCTTCTATAACAGAGGCTCAAATAGAAGAGATTGAAGAAAGTGCTGTACAACTACGCACACTATGCGATGTGGTGGTAGTGGTTGGTATTGGGGGTAGCTACTTAGGTGCCAAAGCTGTTATTGATGCACTTACTAGCTCTTTCGATTGGTTGGAAACTAAAAGAGAAAACCCTGTTGTAGTATATGCAGGAAATAATATAAGCGAAGACTACTTACACGAATTGATGGAATATCTTGATGATAAGAGTTTTGGCATTATCAATATTTCTAAATCGGGAACTACTACCGAGCCTGCACTCTCTTTCAGAATTTTGAAAAACGAATTGGAGAAGAAGGTGGGTAGAGATGAGGCTAGAAAAAGAATTGTAGCTATTACCGATGCTTCGAAAGGTGCTTTGCGCACATTGGCTGTGAAAGAGGAATACAAAACATTTGTTATTCCTGACGATGTGGGCGGTAGATACTCTGTGCTTACTCCTGTAGGCTTGCTTCCTATTGCTGTGGCTGGAATCAATATCCGCCTGCTAGTGCAAGGAGCACTAGAGATGGAGAAAAAGACAGACCAAACAACACCTTTTAAAGACAATCTTGCAGCTATATATGCTGTTACGCGCAACGAGTTGTACAAAAAAGGGAAGAAGATAGAGATATTAGCCAATTTTCATCCAAAGCTTCAATATTTTGCTGAGTGGTGGAAACAGCTCTTTGGTGAAAGTGAGGGGAAAGAGAACAAAGGTATTTTTAATGCTGCTGTTAATTTTACTACCGATTTGCACTCAATGGGGCAATGGATTCAAGAGGGTGAGCGTACTATTTTTGAGACAACTATCTCTATTGATACTCCTAACAAAAAAATGACTATTCCTCACGACCAAGCCGATCTGGATGGTTTAAACTATTTAGAAGGGAAGCGTGTAGACGAGGTAAACAAAATGGCTGAGTTGGGTACACGTATTGCCCACGTAGATGGAGGTGTGCCAAATATTGTGGTGAGTATACCCGAATTGACTCCTTATTATATTGGTCAACTAATCTATTTCTTTGAAAAGGCTTGTGGTATAAGTGGATATTTGCTAGGTGTGAATCCATTTGACCAGCCTGGTGTTGAAGCATATAAGGCAAACATGTTTGCTTTGCTCGAGAAACCTGGCTTTGAGAAAGAGACAGAGGAGATAAAAAAGAGACTGTAAAGTTTAAAAAAACTCTTTACTGATATTGTATAGTGTTTTACTTGATTGGATTGTTTTCCTTTCGAGTAAAGCACTTCTTTTTAAGGGAAAAGTGAAAGGTTTTTCTACAAACAGTAAAACTTATAAAGGAGCCAACACTATGCATTCGAGCTATTTATAAAATCATAATGATGTAGATAGTTGAGTGTAAAACAAAACAATAAAATAAAACATGACTGAAATAATTACTAAATATCTTCAAACAAATAAATTTACTAATCTAGATCTGCGTGCAGTTCTTTTTGATATGGATGGAATAATCTATAATTCGATGCCTGCTCACGAAATATCGTGGCAAGAGACAATGCGCGAATGGGAATTGAAAGCCGAACCAAACGAATTTTATATTCAAGAGGGGAAGCCTGCAAGACATACAATTAATATGATGTTCCAGCGCAACCTGAAACGTGATGCAACAGAGCAAGAGATAGATGATGTATATAAAAGAAAATCGGAACTGTTTTTTGAAAATGATAGTGGTGCTCTTATTGAAGGAATTGAAGAAACCATAAAGATAGTGCTAGAAAATGAGCTCACTCCAATATTGGTGACAGGGTCGGGACAAACTGGACTATATGAACGATTGAATGGAGATTTGCCAAATGTGTTTACTCTAGAAAACATGGTCACTGCATTTGATGTAGAGATTGGGAAACCTCATCCCGAACCCTATTTGATGGGATTGAAAAAAGCGGGTAATCTAAAACCTAATCAAGCGTTTGTGTTGGAAAATGCTCCGTTGGGTGTAGAGTCGGCTCACAGAGCTAATATATTAACTATTGCTGTAAATACGGGTCCACTAGACGACAGAGTGCTAAAGGATGCTGGTGCTGATGTGTTGATGGACTCAATGGAAGAATTCAACAAAAAGCTACCCGAGCTTTTAGATAGAGCAAAAATTATATCGGTATAATCTATAAAAGAGCACCTCATTGCAGATAGAAAAGATATATAGAGCATGTTTCTAACAAGTTAATTGGAAGTTTTAGTATGCCCTACAGATAGTTGTGCTAACTATTTTTTATCTTTGTAGAACAACAACTCCTAAATCCCTACAACTATGAACATCAATAACTACGGATTTGTGAGAGTAGCCGCTGCTTCACCAAAGTTGAAGGTTGCCGACTGCGATTACAACACCTCTCAAATAAAACAGTTGATAGATGAAGCTGTAAAACAAAACGTTCAGTTTATCACTTTCCCCGAACTATCGATAACAGGATATACCTGTGCTGATTTGTTTTTTCAACCAGCTCTGCAACACAAAGCAATGGATGCTTTGATAGAGTTGGTAAAGTTTATGAAAGACAAGAAATCGCTAATAACATTAGTGGGACTACCGCTGTTGCACAAAAACAACCTCTACAATGTTGCCGCAATACTATCATCGGAAGGGATATTGGGGTTTGTGCCTAAACAGGAAATTCCCATTCACAATGAATTTAACGAGAAGAGATGGTTTACAAGTGGCAGGAGTTTGTATGACGAAATTGTAGAGACACCTATAGGCTATCATCCTTTTTCGTCGGCTTTAATAGTTGAAACACAGCATGCCAAGTTTGCTGTAGAGATTGGCGAGGATCTATGGACTCCCTCTCCTCCATCTTCATCACTATCACTTGAAGGGGCAGATATCATATTTAATCTGTCGGCAAGTAGTGAAATTGTTGGCAAACATAGTTATAGAAAATCGTTAGTTGCTAATCAATCGGCACGTTGCAACTCAGCCTATGTGCTTGCTGATGCAGGAGTGGGTGAGTCGTCGACTGACTCGGTATTCTCGGGAACTTGTTTGATTGCCGAAAATGGCATAATGATGGCAACATCTAAACGTTTTTCGTTGAACAACGAACTTATTACTGCTGATATAGATATAGCTGCTCTTCGAAATGAGCGCGTGAAGATGAAAAGGCATAATTCTCAAACAGAAGTTGACCACATGCCTATCTACTCTTATCTTGAACCTATTGAAGACTTCAAGAAGATGCATCGCACATTTGATGCACATCCTTTTATTCCAGCTAAACAAGATGAAGATGAAAACCTTGGCGATGTATATAGCATTCAAACCAACGGCTTGGCAAAAAGATTGCTTCACACAAATGCTAAAACAATAACACTAGGCGTTTCGGGTGGATTGGACTCTACATTGGCACTTTTGGTGGCAATAGGAACATTCGATTTGTTGGGATTGCCACGCGAAAACATTCATGCAATTACAATGCCTGGATTTGGAACAACTGACAGAACTTATCAAAATGCTATTTCATTGATGAAGTCGTCAGATGTTACTATTAAAGAAATTTCAATAGTTGCCGCTGTGACACAGCATTTAAAAGATATTGAACACGATATAAACGTACACGATGTAACCTATGAGAATAGCCAAGCACGCGAGCGCACACAAATATTGATGGACTATGCCAATAAAATAGGTGGAATGGTACTTGGAACTGGTAGCCTATCGGAAATGGCTTTAGGATGGGCTACTTATAATGGCGACCATATGTCGATGTATGCAGTAAATGGTGGAGTTCCTAAAACGCTGGTTGCTTCGCTAGTAAGATGGATTGCTAATAAATATATGGAGGGTACAGTAAAAGATGTGTTGTTAGATATTTTGGACACTCCCTTTAGTCCAGAGTTACTGCCTGCTAATAAAGAAGGTAAAATAGCACAAAAGACAGAGCATTTTGTGGGTCCCTACGAATTACACGACTTTTTTATAAATCGTATGTTGCGTCATAACGATGAGCCTAATCGTATTTATTTTATAGCTCAACAGGCTTTTAAAGGGAGCTACTCATCCGAAGAGATATTAAAGTGGTTGAAGGTGTTTTACCGTCGTTTCTTTTCGCAACAGTTTAAGCGCTCTTGCATGCCAGATTCGCCAATGGTTGGAGCAATCAACCTTTCACCTCGTGCCAGTTGGCGGATGCCTAGCGATGCTATGGCTACAGTGTGGCTAGATGAACTAGATAAATTGTAAAAATAACACCTAGTTCTTTTCAAATCTAAAAAAGAATAATTTAATAAGAATAAAAATATAGCATGCAAGAACTCATCTCTTTATTTAAGCAACACACAGGAAAAACAGAGCCTTTGATAGAACCCTTAGCCTCTTCGGGTTCGAATAGACGATACTATCGATTAACTTCAGAGGATTTTACCTTGATTGGTGTATATGGACAATCGAAAGAGGAGAACAATGCATTTATTAAATTAGCCAAGCATTTCCACAATCAAAAGCTAAATGTGCCAAAAGTGTTCAAGGTTTCTAAAGATATGCACTACTACATTCAAGAGGATTTGGGAGATATTGTGCTTTTTGATGCTATAAAAGCGGGTCGCAATACAGGTGTATTTAGCCACGGAGAAATAGAGTTGCTACATAAAACCATTGAAAAACTAGCTGATTTTCAAGTTAAAGGTGCTAAAGGGTTGGACTTTGATGTTTGCTATCCACAACCCGAATTCAATGAAAGATCTATTCACTGGGATTTGAATTACTTTAAATATAGTTTTCTGAAAACTACGGGTATGGAGTTTCAAGAAAACCTACTGGAGGATGATTTTGAACGGATGGCTCAAAAGTTGCTTCAAGATAAAACAAATACTTTTTTGCTCCGTGATTTTCAATCACGCAATGTGATGCTAGTTGATGGAGAACCCTACTTTATAGATTTTCAGGGTGGAAGGAAAGGACCTGTTTACTATGATGTGGCTTCGTTTTTGTGGCAAGCAAAAGCAAACTATCCTGATAAACTTCGCTACGAACTAATTGATACCTATATAGCTGCATTGAACAAACACTATCCTATAGACAAAAATCATTTTCTTGAGCAGCTTCGCCACTTTGTGCTATTTAGAACTTTGCAAGTGTTGGGTGCCTATGGTTTTAGAGGCTACTTTGAGAAGAAGCCTCACTTTCTGCAGAGTGTTCCTTTTGCACTCAACAACTTACGTGAAATATTGAAATCTGAATTCTCTGAATATCCTTATTTGTGCAAAGTGATGCATGAGATGATCAACCTGAAACAGTTTGCAGATATGCGAAAGGATGAGTTGGAGGTTCGTATAACAAGCTTTGCCTATAAAAAGGGTATACCCTCTGACCCGTCTGGAAATGGAGGTGGCTATGTTTTTGATTGCAGGGCAATTAATAATCCTGGTAAATTTGAACGATACAACAACGTTACGGGACTTGATGAGCCTGTGATACAGTTTTTTAAAGAGGATGGCGAAATGGATGTCTACTTAGAGTCTATCTATAAATTGGTAGATAGCCATGTGAAGCGATATATAGAGAGGAGTTTTACTCATTTAATGGTTTCATTTGGTTGTACTGGTGGACAACATCGATCGGTGTATGCTTCTCAGAGAATTGCTGAGCATATCTCTGAAAAGTTTGGAGTGAAGGTATCGCTCATCCATCGTGAACAAAACTTGGAGCAAGTATTTAATAAAAAATAGCCATTGGATTAAACTAATCCCGATACTTAATTAATAATTAGCACAATAAGTGCTACTGTTTACAACACCTCTTATGAAAGCGATGATTTTTGCTGCCGGTCTTGGCACACGTCTTAAACCTTTAACTAACACTATGCCTAAAGCATTAGTGCCTATATTGAAGAAACCCCTTTTAGAGCATGTGATTGAAAAATTGAAGGGTGCTGGATTTGATGAAATCATTATAAACATACATCATTTTGGGGAACAAATAATTGAGTTTATAGAGGCTAAAGAGAGTTTCGGAATTAAGATTAAGTTCTCGGACGAACGCAAAAGATTGCTAGATACTGGCGGCGCTATAAAAAAGGCAAGCTGGTTTTTCGATAAAGATGAGCCTATCCTTATTCACAATGTGGATATCCTCTCTAACATAGATATTGAGGAAGTATATAACCAACATATTAAGAGGAAGTCTTTGGCAACCCTTGTAGTGAGCAATAGGGATACAGCTAGATACCTATTGTTTGATAAAAAAGATAATTTAAAGGGATGGATAAATAAAAAGACAAGCAAAACGAAATCGCCCATTGAAGATTTCAACCCATCAAACTACAGGGAGCTTGCTTTTTCAGGAATACATGTGATATCGGCAAAAGATTTGGTGAATGAGATGGATAGATTTCCAGATAAATTTTCGATAATAGATTTCTATCTCGCTATATGCAATAGAGCTAATATTAAAGCTTATCTTTCGAATGAAAAATCGATGATTGATGTGGGTAAACTCGATTCTTTGAAGAGTGCTGAGGAGTTTATGAATCAGCAATAAATTGGCATCCAAAAAAAGCCACAAACTAGCTTCAATTGCTAATTTATGGCTCTCTTCTAATACTAGACTGTTTATCGTGTAGACGATTTAAGCACCAACATAGGAGTATTGGTGTGGAAAAGCATTCGTTTTGCTATGCCAGGATTAAACATTCGAGCAAAGATATTTCTAGGAGAGCTAGACAAGGATATCATATCAATTGTATTCTCGTTGACAAATTTCTCTAATGCTTCAAGAATTCCCTCGTTACCGTCAACGACTATATAATCGGTTTCAGTTTTGGGATAATGTTCTTCAAAGTAATTTTTTAGTCCAGTTAGTTTTATCTCATTCCAACGGTCCTCTTTTTTTGCAACATGAACAAAGGAGACCTTAATGGGATAGTTTTTTATAAACTCCATCAATATTGCAAGTGCAAGAAACTCACGCTCTTGAAAGTTAGTTAGAAAAACAATGTTTTTCATTTTTGATATGGAGTGTATTGGCGATTTTTCGGGTATGGCAAAAATGGGCGTTCTACAAGCTTCTATAACCTCAGCAGTTACACTACCAATTAAATCTTGGTCTTTTTTATGGCTTCCTTGTGTACCCATAACTATAGCATAGGGATTAATTCGTTTTGAGTAATCTACAACCTCCTCTTCTGGTAGACCTTCTCGAAGAATATAAGAGTAGTGTATATTGGGTATAGAACCATCAGCAATCTTAACTTTCAATTTGCCTATCAACTCTTTCATTTGTCGTTCTACATCCTCGTAAATATCCTTATACATTCCCTCAGCTTTGGGTTGTACAGCAAAAGTATCTCCAAAAGGTATACTTGCAGGATAAAATGATGAGAAATAGACATGCATTAGCTTAACACTACAATTAATTTCATTTGCTAACTCGAAAGCAAACTCACATGTCTTTAATGTATACTCAGAAAAATCGACTGGCACTAAAATTTCTCTTTTTTTCTCTTTTACAGGTTTTCCTTCTTCTTCAACTTGTTCAAAAGTTATATTCTCAATAATATCTAACGCTCTAGGGAGATCAACCTCATTAATTCTCACTCTAACGCCTGCCGACACCATGGGCTGTAGTTGGTTTACATTGTGAATGTAAGCCTCTATACCCTCAGATTCGAGTATGCCTTTTACTATTTGCGCCTTTTGGTAGGTATGAATTGCAACCGTAACCAACTTGTCATTCTTTTTTTCTTTGTCTGTCATAATTATGGTATTTAAATGGGTTACTTAAAGTGGAATATTTTATTTAGAACTGCAAAATGGAGTTCTATTATACAAAATGTGTTGGTTTTTCCTCACCAATAGCTTACAAGAGGGGGGGGTAAAGTTGCACTCGCAAACTTTGTGGGTTTCTTGCAAACAAAGTATTGAAGGTAAAACCAACACACAAAAGAGATAATCTTATTAAAGATTCTCTATTCAGCTTTGCTCTCTTCTTGAGCTTCGTTGTAGACTGGATAGTCTTCTAGTCCTAAAATAGAAAGAGCCTTGTCGAAAATGGTAGTATCGTCTAAAACAACAATTCCTCCATCGGGACCCGGCTCAATATGAACTCCAATACTTTTACCCTCATCGTAATTGTATCCGCCAAAATAGTTTCTTACAGTTTCAACCTCCATGTCTAACTCTGCAGCTATTTTACGGATACTACCGTTGGGAAGTTTGTCTTTGAATCGTCTTAACTCGTTAAATGTTATCATTCTTGACATGAGCATTATTTTTAAAATGTGAATAATTTCTTTCCTATAAATATAGCGGGTTAAACTTAATCAAAAGATTAGAAATAACCAATTATTTCAAAGAAAACATTGATTATAATTAGAATTTGTAGCAACTACTCAGCATGAAACCAAAATCAAAACCAAGTCTCTGGTATAATTGCATGAGAAAAAGGACTTAGAAAAGGACTAAATATAATAACAAAAGCTATGTATAAAAAAATTACTATACCTAATATATTCCCGTGCTTTTGGGAATAAACGCTCACTTTATCCTCAAGATGTGACGTGTTGAAAAAACGATCCCTTATTTTTTTATATATCTTATAAACAAATAGTCCTACAAGTGCTCCTATAAGAAATCCTGCTACAATATCGCTTATAAAATGAACTCCTAAATAAATTCTAGAATAGCAATTTACTGTTGCCCACAACATCAAGGAGATAGTAACGAGTTGATTTCTAAAAAGCAAGGACAGAAAAAATGCTAACCCAAAACTATTGGTTGCATGACCCGAAATAAATCCATAATCACCTCCCCTAAAACCATTTACTAAAGCTACTAAATGTTTATAATCGGGGTGATGCGATGGGCGATATCTTTTAAAAAATGGTTTGAACAGCGAACCTGATATTAAACTTGATAATAAGAGAACCAATACTATTGCTCCTAGCACAAGCATGCCCTGCTTGAGCTGTTGACCGCGAAAAGAAAAATGCAAAATAAATAAAATCATGGGCAACCATACTACAAGCCCTGTATAAGTCCACATAGCATTGTCCCAAAACGGGGAGTCGCTCCCATTTAAAGCAAAGAAGAGGTCGGTTTCGTAAGGGAGTAACTTGTCAATAAAAGAACTCATATGATTCATGGCATTATAGTTAATGAAGGGTTTGATAATTAAGAGTCGATTATATAACTTCTACATTCATTTTTTGTAACCAACCCACACTACCATTTGCAATCACAATTTCTACCCATCTGCCCTCTTCACGCTTAATTGTTACTTTTGCACCTTCATGTAAACGAAAAAGCTCTTGACTATGTGCATCTGGTGAAGTGTATATAGAAACTGATGCCGACATAACAATGGCTGTTGATCGGTTTGTAATTTTCCGTTTTTGTTGAAATGCAAAAACATTGGTTATTACAACCGCGAAAAACAGTACAATGCCTACATAAAACGATATTTTTCTCATCGATAATTGCAGTGAAATCATATATACACCTATAGCAACTATAAATAGGGTGAAGAGAACAACTCCGATAATTGCCCATGTGTTGGCACTATAAAGGTTTTGAAGACTACGAACCCATTTGTTTATAAAAAAACTATCTACGCTATCAATCTTATCTTCTATACGAGTTTTTGCAAAACGCAAATTATGCCTTATATCACTATCACCTGGATTTATTAATAATGCTCGCTCATAGTTAACTATAGCTTTTGCTATTTGATTGTCTCTAAAGTAGGCATTGCCAAGATTATAGTAAAGTTGCGCAGATTCTTGATTAATAGATCTATTTCTTACAACCTGAGCTTCATATAGCTTAATGCTCTCTACATAATTTTTTTCTATATATGCTGCATCAGCATCACTTTCAGAGGCAGAGGCAGGTTTAGTGCTCTCTACTATATCTGCAACTGAAGTTGTATCAATCTCTGTCTGTGCTTGCAATAATCCAAAATTGAAAATACAGATAGTAAAAGCAAACAATATATAGTTACGTAACATCATCTTATTTTTTTGTTTTTAAAATGTTTTCCATCTTACCAATCGCATTGCTAGTATCTTGATAGATGTCGCCCATAGCAGCTGAAGATTCAACTGGAGCATAACGTGCAAACTCGCACGTATCCAATATTTTCATAAACTCTTCAATAAGCTCCTCATCTACTCCATAGCTAGATAGCTCAGCTCCTATATTACTCCGTGTGAGACTTGCACCTGGAATAGATAACTTATCGCTAAAGTAACCCCACAATGCCCGGAGCACCTCATTGTAAAAGCTCGACTTGTCATTCTTTTTAAGAAACTGTTCTGCCTGCTTTAATCGACGCCTGGCTACTTTATTGGCTTTTTTATTGCGCATCAAGGCAATATTTGCATTAAGCTTCATCTGTTTTCGATATAGAATGAAAAAGAGACACAACAATAGAAAGGGAATTATATACCATAACCAATATACCAATGATCCTACAAAAAAATTTGTTGTATTTATAAACGTAGGCTTCTCTGTTTTTATAAACCTTATATCTTGCTCTACCCTCACCTCTTGCTGGTTTATATAGGTAGATGCAGTGGCTTTACTTGGATCTCCTTTCAACACTGTAAGTGAATAGGTAGGCGATTTTAATGTTTTGTAGGTTTTGCTATTAATATCGAAGTAGGAAAACTCTATTGGGGGAATAGAGAAATCGCCCTCGTAACGTGGTATTACTAAATATTCTATTGTTCTAGTTCCATTAAAACCATTTGGACCAGAAGTTAACACATTTTCAATTGTTGGGTCATATGGCTCGAAGTTAGTTGGAAACTCAACCTTTGGGTTCTGTATCAATTTTTGGTTACCAGTTCCCGATATTTCAAGCTTTACAGTTACTGGTTCGTTTGCAGCTATCTTTTCAGTGCTAATAGTCGATTTAAAAGTAAATACCCCCACTGCTCCTGTAAAACTAGTTGGCTTGTCTGCTGGAAGCGGCGCAACATCTATCGATACAGAATTGGTAGCCATAGGCTTATTCACATCTATATAAAGCTCTTGCGTACCTAAGAAACTTGAAACATTTCTACCTGATGGAACTGAGAATACCATCTCTAGTCTTCCACTTGGAATAGTCATTTTACCGGAACGTTGTGGGAACAGCAATGTTTTGCGAAGTTCGACTGTGTAGTAATTCCTGCCTTTGTAGTGCTCCAAATGCAACTGCTGATTAGAAGGTATGTCGAGTTCCTCAACCAAAAAGCCATCAAATTCAGGAAACTCTATTGTATTTCCATAGTTTATTGGTTGATGTATGCTATAAAGCTTAAACGTCACCATAAAACCCTCTTGCTCAAAGATTCTGTTTTTTGAAACAATAGCTCGGATAAAGGCATCTGTTTCCTTTATCTCTACCGATGATGAAGAGGAGTTTTGATT
>DUVZ01000291.1 GCA_012840785.1 Bacteroidales bacterium | reverse complement strand
TGTTAATAGTGTGTGACAATGCTACTGAGATAAAGAAACACTTCACCTTAGCAGAGCAGAAGAATCTTATTTTAGCTGAGATTGAAAGTAACGACACATGGGCACGCGATCATGGTGCTATTTCTGTATTTATCGATGGAAAGCCTGCAATCTACGACTTTGGGTTTAATGCCTGGGGACTAAAGTTTGCATCGAATTACGATAATCAGATTACACAAAAACTTTTTGCTGAAGGTGTTTTTGCAAAAGAGGTGAAATATCACAACCACCTCAACTTTATACTGGAAGGTGGAGCAATAGAGTCGGATGGAGAGGGAACATTACTTACTACATCGAAGTGCCTTTTGGCACCCAACCGCAATCAGCCTCTTACAAAAGAAGAGATCGAACAGTATTTAAAAAAGATATTTGGACTGGAACAGGTGCTATGGTTAAACCATGGATACCTCTCGGGGGATGATACTGATAATCATATTGATACATTAGCAAGACTTTGTAGCAATGATACTATTGCATATATACAATGCAAAGATGAAAAAGATGAGCATTATGTAGAGTTGAAAAAAATGGAAGAAGAACTTGCCTCTTTTCGAACGCTTAAAGACAAGCCATACAACTTAATACCACTTCCTATGGCAGATGCTGTGTATGAAGATGACTATAGACTGCCTGCTACCTATGCCAACTTTCTTATTATGGACAAAGTGGTGCTTGTGCCTACATATAACTCGAACAAGGACAGTGTTGCTATGAAACAGCTTGAAAAGGCATTTCCCAATAGAGAGATAATAGGGATAGATTGTCGAACACTTATCAAACAACACGGATCGCTGCACTGCATAACTATGCAATATCCAAAAGGATTCCTATAGTTTTGTTACAGCTAAATAGCAGATAACAATCAATTCGAAAAAAACAAAGGTGCTAAAAAAGATATAAATCTCTTTAGCACCTTTTGCTATTATATATGTTGACCTCCAGGTATTGGAAGTCTTATTTAAAGCTATTAGTTTACTTTAAATGTTTCGTCTCCACTTTCAAGGAAAGCAACAATTTGTTCTGCAGCAGCAAGACCAGCATTCATGTTAGCTTCAGCTGTTTGAGCACCACATTTCTTTGTAGATGCTAAGTAGCGACCAGCAAACTTTTCAGCCATTTCAGCATTGTTTGCTGGTGGAATATCAGTTGCATACTTAAAGTTAGGACGCTCTGTCATTATTTTCACCATGTCGGCTTCATGAATAACCTCTTTACGAGCAGTGTTAATAATGATTCCATCCTCTGGTAGACGACTCATAAGCTCATAGTTGATGCTCTCTTTTGTGTGAGCATTAGCAGGCATGTGCAATGATACTATATCGCTATTGTTGTACAGTTCCTCTGGATTTTGACAAGCAGTTACTCCGTGTGGCTCTCCAAGTTTAGGGTCTCTTGCTAGTGATGGTGAGAAAGCAAATACCTTCATACCAAAACCTTGTGCAATTTCAGCTACCAATTTACCAATGTAACCAAATGCATGTAATCCTAGTCTTTTACCTCTTAATTCTGTACCTGCTTTTCCGGTGTAACCATTTCTTGCAAGGTATACCAACATACCAAATACAAGCTCAGCTACAGCATTTGAGTTTTGACCAGGAGTGTTCATTACGCAAACATTGTTAGCTGTTGCAGCTTCTAAGTCTACATTATCGTAACCAGCACCTGCACGAACAACTATCTTAAGTTCTTTAGCAGCATCAAGCACTTCTTTATCTATTTTATCGCTTCTGATAATTAAAGCGTTAGCTGTTTGCACAGCATCAAGAAGTTCTTTCTTGTCTGTGTATTTTTCTAGCAAAGCTAATTCGTGACCATTTTTTTCTACAATTTCTCTAATTCCGCTAACGGCTTCTTTAGAAAAAGGTTTTTCTGTTGCAATTAATATTTTCATGATTGATTTTATTAAGTTTACTATTCTCTACAAAGCATGATAACTTATCTGTGTATCAACACTTATGAGAATATCTGTTTATTTAAAGGCAAATAATAAGAATAGGTTGAACATTTGCTTAGACTATCGATATTGATGGGTTTGTACTAATAAAAGAACAACCATACAGCAGCTATAGCAATCACAAATATTTAACCTATTCTTGTTTATTTAGATTATAAATTTATGCATTCTCTTTCTCGAAGTCTTGCATACATTTAATTAATGCTTCAACTGATTCAACTGGACAAGAGTTATAGATAGAAGCACGGAAACCACCTACCGAACGGTGTCCTTTAATTCCTACCATACCGCGCTCTTTAGAAAACTCCATAAATGCAGCTTCTTTATCTTTGTATTCTTCATTCATAACAAAACACACATTCATAAGAGAGCGGTCTTCTTTTGCAGCTGTTCCTACAAACATTTTATTTCTATCAATTTCGTCATAAAGCATTCCAGCTTTCTTTTCATTGATTTTTTGCATCTCTTCAACACCACCCAATGATTTTACCCATTTCAATGTTTCGTACATAACATATACTGGGAATACAGGAGGAGTATTGAACATAGAACCACCTTTAATGTGGGTGCGATAATCAACCATTGATGGAATTTGACGCTCAACCTTACCAAGTAGGTCTTCGCGTACAATAACAAATGTAACACCTGCTGGACCAACATTCTTTTGTGCACCACCGTAGATAATACCATATTTAGATATATCTATAGGACGACTCATAATATCAGACGACATATCTGCAACCAATGGTATTGGGCTATCTATATCTTCTCTTATTTCTGTTCCGTAAATTGTGTTGTTAGTTGTAATGTGAAAATAGTCAGCATCTGTAGGTATAGTATACTCTTTAGGTATATATGAGAAAGTTTTATCAGCTGAGGAGGCAACAACTTCAACATCACCATATAACTTAGCTTCTTTTATTGCTTTTTTAGCCCAAACACCTGTTTCTAAGAAAGCTGCTTTTTTTGACATTATATTTGATGGTACAGTAAAGAATTGTGTGCTAGCACCACCTCCCAAGAAGAGAACTTTGTAGTTTTCTGGTATTTGCAACAACTCGCGCCATAAAGCTTCACATTCATTCATAACTTTATCCCAACCTGGAGTTCTATGCGAAATTTCGAGAAGACCAATACCGGTATTATCAAAATTGCGAATAGCTTCGATTGAAGCTTCAACTGCTACACGAGGTAATACGCATGGACCTGCGTTAAAATTGTACTTTTTCATAAATTAATTGAATTAATTGAGGTTAATATATTGTTTAAATTCACTTTTACAAACAAAAATAGAAGAGCTTGTTCTTTGCTTTTCTATAGATACACAAAGCTATAAAATTATTGCACATTCTCAAACAAAAATTCATCTTTTTTAGAATATTTTGATTTGACACATCTCTTTGATAGAGCACACTATCTCTTATTTTACTACATTTGTTCAATATAAGGATTCGTGTTATCTTTGTAGATAAATTAAAACTAAATAAATGAATCAACCTTACCCATCAGCACTTCTCGAAAAAGCAGTTAGCGAATTTTCCAAACTACCTGGAATTGGAAGAAAAACTGCGCTTCGTTTAGTGTTACATCTATTACGTCAAGACGAGCAACATGTAGAAGGTTTTGCTGAAGCAATAACAACACTGAAAAAAGAAGTGAAGTATTGTTCTTCATGTCACAATATTTCGGATAGTGAAATGTGCAATATTTGCGCTGACACATCAAGAGACCCTTCAGTAGTTTGTGTTGTAGAAAACATTAAGGATGTAATGGCGATAGAAAACACGGTGCAATATAAGGGGCAATATCATGTGTTGGGAGGAATAATATCGCCCATAGATGGTATAGGTCCTTCGGATGTTGAAATTGCCAGTCTAATAAACAGAGTGAAAGAGAATGATGTTAAAGAAGTTATATTGGCATTGAGCGCAACAATGGAGGGTGATACAACTAACTTCTATATATATAGAAAACTAGAGCCGTTCGATATTAAAGTATCTATAATTGCACGAGGGGTTTCGGTTGGCAACGAATTAGAGTATACCGAT
>DUVZ01000290.1 GCA_012840785.1 Bacteroidales bacterium | reverse complement strand
TAACATCCAAACTGTTTTTTCTTGACTTGAAATATAGCCACCCATAAGAGCGATAGTACCCTCGTCATTGGCATCTCCTGCTACTTCTAGAACTTTACGCTCTTGAGCAATCAATACTTTAAGGTAATCTAAAACAAGTTTTACTGCTTCTTTTCCATCTGAAACAACACCCGACTCTTTAATCTTGTTTGATTTTAGATAATCGCTAAAGTTGTGCTTTGGAGTTTCACCTAACATCAAGATGCGTTCTGCAATTTCGTCAATATGGTCAGACGCTTCGTCATACAGCTCTTCAAATTCGTTGTGAAGTCTATAAAACTGCTGTCCTACAACGTTCCAGTGGAAACCACGGAGGTTTGTATAATATAGTTGAAAGTCTACCAATAGGCTTTGTAATTCGTCACAAACTTTCTTTGTAGCTTTTGTGTCTAAACTTAAATAATCTGTTGTTTTCATACTTAATTTATAATTTTTTGCTTGTTAATTGTTTTAATTGTAAATGTAAAGGTAGTGAATCTTTAACAGTATTCAAAATATACACCTCCCTATAAATCATTGATTCTATCTATACCTTGTAATCTTTGGTTATAATGAGCCTCTCACTCGTTCATTTTCAATTTTGTTCAATTAATTGATTCTGCATATTTTTTAGAGGCGCTCTGTTATCCCTCTTTTTCTTCTTCCTCCTCTTTTTCTTCTTTTGTCTCACTATCACTTATATGTATTGGTAGCGACCGAGATTTCATTTTTGTTGTAACGCGAGGTTTTGCTTTTGAGCCCGGAATATAGTCGTGACGATACATATTAAAGAGCAGCACTAAATAGGAGAGGAGCAGGGGTCCAAAAATAACACCCCAGAAACCAAACATTTGCAACCCAATGATAACACCAAATATAGTTATAAGTGGGTGTATGTCTGCCAACTGTTTTTGCAGCAAGAGTCGTGCTATATTGTCAACCCCCCCAATTACAATTAAGCCGTATAGTAAGAAGAGAAAACCTGCAAGTATATCGCCAGAAATAATTATACCAATACCCAGTGGCACCCACACTACCATAGTGCCCACTACAGGCAATATGGTTGAAAATGCTGTAAGAACAGCAAATAGTATCGGTTGTTGTATACCAAATACTATATATCCACCAAGAGCAAATATACCTTGAATAATCCCCAACAGCGGAATGCCTATTGCGTTTGCACGAATAATTTCTTTGGTTTCATTGGCAAGTATATCTTTGTTTTCTTCTCTAAAAGGCAACACCTCTTTAAAGCCACTTTCAAATTCTCTATAATTATAAAGCATGTAGTAGAGAATAAACAGAATAACAATACTGTTTAGAATTAATGAATAGGTGCTTGCTGCCAAAAACTGAAGGGTAGATCCACCAATTTTAGGAATAAACGCTAAATTATCGAATGTAATAAGGTCATATCCAATTCTCTCTTCAATTACATTAACAAAATCTTCCAATTGTAGTAGCAGAGATTGTATGTCGAACTCAATACCCGATAGTGTGTCTACTACCAAAAGAGCAAAAGCAGTAAGTGGAATCAAGAAAAACATTAAAGATTCAATTAAAATAATGGTTGCACTTAAATGGCGATTCCAATTTTTCTTTTCCGTAAGATATGCCATTTGATTGCGCATCATTACAAAAAGTGTAGATGCACCAAACAGTCCACTTAGAAAAGGTCTTGCCTCTTTAAAAAATATCAATCCAAGCAATACCAAAAGCCCAATTAGAATATACTTGTGTTGCTTGTTGTTCTTATCAATCATTTATCAGAAAATGTTATATTGTTGGGTGTGAG
>DUVZ01000289.1 GCA_012840785.1 Bacteroidales bacterium | reverse complement strand
GGTAGCAGGCATGGGGTCGTTGTAAGGGAAAAAGCTTTCATCTTTTGCACCTTCACTATTGATAGGAGCCCAAAAAGAGTTGGTGGGGCATTGTGGAAAAAGTGCAAAGGTGGGATATTTGTTTTGATTTACAGGATTGGTAAACATATTTGCTCCATGTTGTAGTTGGACTTGGTTGTCGTTGCCACGCTCACCTGCACCATGCAAAAAGAGAACAAGGGGATATTTTGTGCTGGTGTCGATAGATTTGGGTTGTAGTTGGCGGTAGAGTAGGGTGTCGCCATTTTGTGATACAAACGCCTCTTTAGAGAATTTATTTTGAGCCATAGTGGTTGCAGATATCATTGTCATCAACAAAATTGAGTTTAAAATTGCTTTTTTCATAGGATGTAGTTTCTAAAACATTGTTTGCAGTGCTTGTCTATTTGTAATCTTTATTTTCCGTTTGTCCATATCTATTATATGCTCATCGTGTAGCTCTTTCATAACATTGCTCAATGCTTGACGCGACACGCCAAACTGTAGTGCTATATCTTGTTTAGCTGTTTTTAATTGAAACTCTTGCTCTCCGTTCGATTCCCTTAAAAGATAGTATGCCAATTTTGCTCTTATGGTTTTGAGTGATGTGAGTCTTATTTTTTCGGATAGAAATTGAAGTTTATTTGAGATTGACGATAAGATGGCAAGCATAAAGGCATCGTGTTTTTTCATCAGTTTAAAAACATTCTCTTTAGGTATGGAGATAATTCTTGATTTTCTTTTTGTTATAACAGAGACAGGTGTTTTTTTGTTGTCTGTGAAAAGAAATCCGGAGGCTATTGGCAGGGGTGCTTTGATAGTTTCGATATGCATAAAATCACCATTCTCATCAGTCATTACGGTTTTTACTTCTCCTTCGATGAGGATATTAAGGGCTACAAGCTCTTCGCCTTGCGACATTATCCATTCGCCTTTTTCATAGTTTTTTATGGTAAAGCGTACTTCATTTAAGAAATCGTCTTTTTCTGAATCGGGAATTGAGTTGCACAAGGGGCATTTGAAAATAAATGATTTATCCATATTAAAGTGAGAGGTTTGAACATTTAGTGACAAATATGGCAAATATTTTTGAGTAATGTAATATATATTACACTTTTTTCGCTTATTAGTGATTATATTTGTTTCAAACTCGATTCATGTTTTACTTTATATACACTTATCATGAATAGAATAAGAAAATTTATACTAGATTTAATAGATTTATTACGCCCACGAGGGGCTGCACGAATACCTACAATAATTATTATTGCAGCTTTTATTGGGCTATTTATCTATACATTTTATCAGTCGCGTGCATACAGCTATCTGTCTGACGAGCCTTCTACATGTGTGAACTGCCATGTGATGGCTCCTTATTATGCAACATGGTTGCACAGTTCGCATGGAAAAAACACTACCTGCAACGATTGTCATGTACCTCAAAACAATATTTTTAGTAAATATTACTTTAAAGCAAAAGATGGTTTAAGGCACTCTTATGTGTTTACTATGCGTAATGAGCCACAGGCTATGATGGCTATTGAGGCAAGTTCGCAGGTGATAATGAACAACTGTGTGCGCTGTCATGATCAACTAACGCAAGAGTTTGTAAAAGCGGGCCGCATGACCTATAAAGAGATGAAAGCCGAAAATGGAATGGCTTGCTGGGATTGTCATCGCGAAGTGACACATACCCGTAGCAGATCACTGTCGTCAAGTCCGAATGCTTTAGTGCCATTGCCACAAACAAATGTGCCTAAATGGCTAAGTGATATAACAAAACGTAAAAAATAACTATCAAATTTTATACAGATATGAATACAAAGAAAGAAAGAAAATTAAAACCGTGGTTGGGTTGGCTCATATTTTTTGTTACCCTTGTAGCTGTCTTTTTGCTTGGTATGCTTGCAGCATCTATTACAGAGCGTAGAGCAGAGATAACTAGCATAATGTATAACAAGAAAGTAGAGATTACTGGAATTGAGTCACGCAGTGAGATTTTTCAGCAAAACTATCCAAGAGAATACGAAACTTGGACACAAACTGCTGATACAACTTTTGAAAGTGAATTCAACGGAAGCAAAGCAGTAGATGTGCTAGAGCAACGTCCCGAAATGGTGATTCTTTGGGCAGGATATGCTTTTGCTAAAGACTATTCTACACCTCGTGGACACATGCATGCTATTGAAGATTTGCATGAAACACTAAGGGTGGGTGCACCAATGGGACCAGATGAGGGACCACAACCTGCAACATGCTGGACTTGTAAAGGACCCGATGTGCCACGTATGATGGACTCTTTGGGTGTAGCTGCATTTTACGACAATAAATGGGCAGCTTATGGTACTGAGATAGTTAATCCTATTGGTTGTGCAGACTGTCATGAGGCAGAATCGATGAATTTGAGAATTACGCGTCCAGGTTTGATAGAGGGATATCAAGCAATGGGTAATGATATAAATGATGCTAAGCATCAAGATATGCGTTCGTTGGTATGTGCACAATGTCATGTTGAGTATTATTTTGATAAAGAAACTAGCTACCTCACTTTCCCATGGCACAATGGAGCTACAATGGAGGGGGCAGAGCACTACTACGATAGTATTCAGTTTTTCGACTATACGCACGCATTGAGTAAAACGCCTATTATTAAAGCGCAACATCCAGACTGGGAGATTTTTCAAACAGGTATTCACGCTCAGCGTGGCGTTAGTTGTGCCGATTGTCATATGCCGTATGTATCTGAAGGTGGTGTGAAATATAGCAACCATCATGTGAGAAGTCCATTGGCAAGCATCGATAACACTTGTCAGGTGTGTCACCGTGAAAGTGAAGAGGATTTGAGAGATGCTGTGTATGAGCGTCAAAGAAGTGGTAATGAGATACGAAACTTGGTAGAGAAAGAACTTTCAACAGCACACATCGAAGCACAATTTGCTTGGGAGAAAGGTGCTAGTGAAGCACAAATGCAACCTGTGTTAGAGTTGTTACGTCAGTCGCAGTGGCGTTGGGATTATGCAGTTGCTTCTCATGGAGCTTCGTTTCACTCGCCAGTTGAGTATCAACGTATCATGTCGCATAGTTTAGACAGAGCACACAAAGCACGCTTTGCAGTTGCAGGTGTATTGGCACAACTTGGTTTTACGGGTCCTGTTCCAATGCCTGATGTGTCTACCAAAGCAAAAGCGCAGGCTTATATTGGTTTAGACATGGACAAAGAGAGAGCTGATAAGAAACAATTCATGGAAGTGAAGGTTCCAGAGTGGTTGCAAACAGCTAAACAAAACAACCGCATTGTAACGTTAAAATAGAGAGAATTTTACTCGGATAAACAACAATGCTATAGTTTTGTAGCAAACAGTTATTATCTTAGTAGTTCACTTTTATACATGAGTATGGATAAAACAGAGAAACTCATTTGGGAGCATCCTTGGAGGTATGTCGAAGGATTTATTGTATCGATAGGAATTACATTTAGCGGGTTTTTGCTACAAATAGCTATCGGCAACCTCCACTTAACAGCTTTCAAGTATCCCATTAATATGATAATAGGATTGATAT
>DUVZ01000288.1 GCA_012840785.1 Bacteroidales bacterium | reverse complement strand
AGAATGGCAATAAAACTATATTGGATGGCGTGCCTACTTTGTTGCCTTCGTTGGTAAAAGCATACCGTATTCAAGACAAAGCACGCAATTCGGGGTTTGATTGGAATGAGCGTCAAGATGTATGGTGTAAGGTGAACGAGGAGATGGCTGAGCTGAAAGTGGAGATTGAAAATATGGACAAAGACCGGATGGAGGGGGAGTTTGGTGACTTGCTGTTTAGTATTGTAAATGCTGCTCGTCTCTATGATATCAATCCAGACAACGCATTGGAGCGTACCAATAGAAAATTCATTAAACGCTTTACCTATTTAGAAAAGGAGGCAAAAGGGAGTGGACGCAACTTGAAGGATATGACACTTGCCGAGATGGAAGAGATATGGCAAGAGGCGAAAAAAGAGGATGTGGAATAGATGAATAAAGAACGAGGAATTACTCAAACATAGCTGGTGATTGTTCGGTAGGGGGCTCCTTTTTAACCACAAATGCGCTAATCTCCCAAAGCATATAGAGTGGAATGGTAACTACAAAGAGTGAGAAGGGGTCGCCTGTTGGTGTGATTATAGCGGCTAATACGAGAGAGGCAACAATGGCATGACGGCGATAGTTGCTAAAGAAAGAGCGATATATAAGCCCCATGCTTGAAAGAACCCAAAACATTAGGGGCAGTTCAAAAACGATACCCATAACTAAGATGAGTTCGTAGAAATTACTCATATATGAGTCTAGCGATAGCATGTTTTCTATGCTAGAGCTAAGCTCGAATGTGATTAAGAACCTGAAAATTAGGGGAAACACAATAAAGTATCCTACCAAGCAACCAACAATAAACATAACGCCACCAAAGGTGAATGCTTTTTTGATGTTTTTTGTTTCATTTTCGTAAAGTGCAGGGCTCACAAACCTCCAAATTTCGTAGAATATATAGGGTGTAGAGAATAGAACAGCAAATGCAAAGGATGAAGATAGATAGGTCATAAACTGGGTAGTCATGTTTATGTTGAGGATTTGCACAGAAAATGCCTCGGCTGAGAAGTCGGGAAGGAAGGGTAGAATTTCTCCCAGTTTCTCGAAAAGTTTGTAAGTGATAAAGTCTGATGAGCGTGGAGCAAGGATAATAGTGTCGAATATGCTGGGTATGATGAGTAGCCCCACAAGAGTGAGTGTCATCAATGCAACTACAATTCGAATGAGATGTGAACGTAGTTCATCCAAATGGTCCCAAAAGGACATTTCATCTTTGCTCATTTGCTTTTTGCAATCTGTTAGGTTTATAAAAACCGATAGAGCTTGCTATCGGTTTTTTTAGAATTATTTTGTTTAGTCTCATTCTCACAGCTAATACAATATGTTGAACCAATGAGTTTTACAATGTGATGAGTGGAGTGGGAGACTATTCATCTTCGGATGTGGGGTCGGACTTTATGTCATCTTCAATGTCTTTTAGACCTTTTTTGAAACTGCTGATGCCTTTACCTAATCCATGCATGAATTCTGGTATCTTTTTTCCTCCGAATAGAATAAGAATAACTAGAAATATAATTATAATTTCTAGTGGGCGTGGAGCAGTAAGAAATAATGGATTCATGAGCATGATTGTTTATAATGTTTAGTTTACTGAAAATAGTGAAGCAAAAATAGAGTTTATTGTTTTCAGAAACAAAGTATTTAATATAAAGATAAAAAAAATCATCGTTCCACTCTATTTTGATAGCTTAATAGGGTTGAAAAGCAACTTAACCTGCTCGTTGATAAACTATAGAAGCAAACTTCTATTTTTACAATTGGTGTGTGCTGTCTTATGGCATCTCTATTATCAAATCCATATAGATGGGAAGATGATCGCTGAAACCCCCTATATAGCGAGGTCCTAGGTTGGTTCTAAAAGGTCGAACACCTCCATACTTTTCATCTTTCTCTGTTAGAAAGTCGGCTTTGTATATATGTGCATGGTTTTTATCTATTCTAATTCTTTCATGCTCCATCAGTAGATTGCCGCTAACAATGAATTGATCGAGTACTCCCCATCGTCCTTCATGTTTATGTGTGCCAAAATCTCTCTCCTTTATTCGATGGAAAAACATATTGTAGAGTTCGTTTTTATTTAGATGGTAGTTGAGGCTGCGTGCTTTTAGAACTTTAAAGATACTCTTGTTATCGGGGTGGTCATTGAAGTCGCCCATAATGATGATATTGGCATTGTGTCGTGTTGTGAACAAGCTATCTGCTTTGTTGCGAAGTAGTTGTGCTGCGTCTATACGCCCACCTTCCGATGCTAATTGACCACCATAACGTGATGGGAAGTGACAAACGAAGATATCCAAAGTGTCGCCTGTAACTACTTGTCCCACTGCATGTAGTATATTACGTGTGGGACGTGCATTTTTATCGCTGCGTATCACTTCGTATTCATTTTTCTCGATGAGCTTGAATTTGTGTCGTTGGTAAAGCAGTGCTACATCTATGCCCCGTCTGTCTGGTGAGTTGGTTATAATATATTCATATTGTTGTGCACGGATTGACGAGCGCTTGGTTAGATCGAAGATAACGCTGTCGTTTTCCACCTCACACAATCCTACCAATGCTGGTGATTGCATTTCACCAACTGCAGTGATGACACGACCTATATTGCGTTGTTTTTGCCAATACTTCCAATTGTTCCAATTCATAAATCCACCTGGCAGAAAATCGTAATCGTTTTTTAGAGAGTCGTGTTTGGTATCGAATAGGTTTTCTACATTGTAAAACATTATCCTGAAATTGTCTTGCGCAGATGCTTTTGAGTATAGTAAAGCGAGTAGTACAATGAAAGAGACAAGAGTGAAGAGGTATTTGTGTTGCATGGAATGTGAAGTGATTTCTATGGTGTGTTTATTTAAAGCATTTTTTAGTGAGGTAATAAAAAAGGGAAACAATCTCTCTGCAATTAAACACATCGACTGTTTCCCTTTTATAAATATATCTGTTTGAGTTTTAATTAATTGACTCAATCATGCTGCCTATTTCTCCTCTGGCATATTTTCTAGAAGCTTTACAAAGAAATCCCACCATTTAGGCACAGAAGCAATTTCTGTTTTCTCGTCTGGCGAGTGAGCATTGCGGATAGTAGGACCAATAGAAATCATATCTAGATGAGGATACTTTTGAAGGAAAAGTCCACACTCTAACCCTGCGTGAATTACTTTCACTTCTGGAGTTGTGTTGTATAAGCTCTTGTACTCATCTTTAGCAACTTTTAATACTAATGACTCTGGATTTGGCTTCCATCCAGGATATCCAGGATTGCTTACTACTTCGGCTTTTGCCAACTTGAATACAGATGTTACAGTATTTACAATGTTGTTTTTAGATGATTCTGTTAAACTGCGCTGGCTAGTGCCAATTTCAATAACATTGTGCTCGCGCATTTTTACCGATGCTAGATTGGTAGATGTTTCTACTACACCTGGAACATCGCGGCTCATCTCTATCACTCCGTGTGGACATGCAGTTAATGCACGTATAAGTCTTTTTGTAGCGCCTTTACCCATTACTTCTTGTGGAGCTTCAACAGATTCGAGAGTGATATCTACACCTGGATCTGTATGTTTTAGTTCGTCTTTAAGATCAGCTATGAGGTGATTTAACTCTACACGCACAGTTTCTTTGTGTTTGCTTTTTACACCAGCTATGGCATGTGCTTCTCGTGCAATGGCATTGTGAAGGTTTCCTCCATCAATTTCTGCAAGAACTAGTTTGTACTTCTTGTCAATAAATTGATATAAGAAACGAGTCAATATTTTATTGGCATTGCCCAAACCGTGATCTATATCACTGCCCGAGTGGCCACCTTTTAAACCCTTAACAGCTACTTTAAACCAGAAGTGTTTTTTTGGTGCTTCTTTAGTTTTATAGCTAAAGAAAGCTTTTGTGCCTCTTCCTCCAGCGCAACCAATGTATATTTCTCCCTCTTCCTCGGTATCTAAATTAAGGAGTATTTTGCCTGTCATGAAGTTTTGCTCCAGTGCAAAAGCTCCCGTTAGTCCCGTCTCTTCGTCAATTGTAAAAAGTGCTTCTATTTTGCCATGAGCAATATCATTGGAGGCTAAAACAGCTAGCTGTGCTGCTACACCAATTCCATTGTCAGCACCCAAAGTGGTTCCTTTAGCTTTTAACCAATCTCCTTCTATTTCTGTTTCTATAGGGTCGGTGTCGAAGTTGTGCTCTACATCAGCATTTTTCTCACACACCATGTCTACGTGCGACTGTAGGATAATGGTAGGAACGTTCTCTTTTCCTTTTGTTGCCTCTTTTGTAATTAATATATTGCCGGCTTTGTCTTGCTTAGCTTCAAGATTGTGCTTTTTTGCAAAATCTAACAAGTAGGCTAGTATTTTCTCTTCTTTTTTAGAAGGTCTAGGAATTTGTGTTATTTCATAGAAATAGTTCCACAACTCGGTTGGTTTTAAATCTTTAATTGTCATACTTTTAAAGTTAGTTTATATAATTTGAATTATTAAGTTTTTGGCATGTTAGTTGTCACTTTCTATAATAGTTAACTACACTTAGTCGATCATTTATTATTGTGCAGATAGAATTCTTATTCTGTAAATTTACGAGAAATATTTATGAGCGCAAAAAATTTTGTATCTTTAAGATGAAATCTTGGCAAATAATTGTCTAATTAAACTATCTTTGCCTCTCAAATAACAAAAAAAGCAATGGTACAAACTATCATCATATCAATAATTGTATTGGCTATAGCAATCTTGCTAATGGGTGTAAGAATATTTTTTACTAAAAAGGGGTCTTTCCCAAACACACATATTAGCGCTAGTCAAGCCATGAAAGATAGGGGTATAACCTGTGCTTCGTCGCAAGAGCGTGAAGCACGTGAGTATGTGAGCCCTATTCAAGAGATTCTTAAATCGGATAATTTATAAATTTATATATTAAGATGAAAAATAACTATGCTGTAGGCGGCATTCTTGCTGCTGCATTAATTTTACTTACCGCTTTATCATGCAACTCTAATGAGACAAAGGAGACTACTGGACAAAATGTTAAATTAGAATATTCACCCGGAGATAG
Organism: Bacteroidales bacterium; assembly: GCA_012840785.1. Classification (GTDB taxonomy): domain Bacteria; phylum Bacteroidota; class Bacteroidia; order Bacteroidales; family Dysgonomonadaceae; genus UBA2632. The sequence continues at coordinate 10,759 of DUVZ01000288.1, read as the reverse complement.
TGTTACTTTGCCAATAGCTTATGTAAATGTAGATTCATTATTGATGAATTATAATTTTGCAAAAGACTTGAATGAGGCTTTGATGAGAATTGAAGAAAGCTCACGTGCATCGCTCACACAAAAGGAACGAGAGGTGCAATCAGCAGCTCAAGATTTTCAACGTAAATTGGAGAATAACGCTTTTTTAACTCAAAAGAGAGCAGAGGAAGAGCAGCAGCGCATTCAGAAAATGGGTGAAGATTATCAACGAATGGCGCAAAAATTGAGCAATGAACTTGGTATGGAGCAACAGAAGTTAAACATACAACTGTCTGATAGTATAAGAACTGCACTAGAAGATTATAACAAAACTAGAAACTATGAAATGATTCTTAGCAATACTGCTTCAGACAATATTTTGTTGGCTAATCCTAAATATGATATTACTGATGAGTTTATTATTTTCTTAAACAGACGCTACGGTCCTGCAACATCAGTATCGGAAGATAAGAAATAATATATCAATTGTGCAGCAAAGCACAATGGATGCACATTCATACAATGTATGTTGAATGTTTGCAGAAACAATATAGAAGGTGCTTTAAAGCTCATGAATGATATGGGGCTTTAGAGCACTTTTTTTGTATTATAGCCTACAAAAGCTATACGATGCATTAATTAATCTACTATCTTGATACTATGAAGAATTGGAAAAAATATATACAAAGGCATCAGAAGTATAACAAATACCCTGTACCTGCCGAGTTTAACTACGGCATGGTAGTGGTGATTCCGTGTTTTGATGAGCCTGATTTGCTTATCACACTAAAGAGTTTAATGCAATGTGCGCCGACAGAGCAACCTGTAGGGGTGTTGGTGGTAGTTAATTCTAGTGAGTTGACAGAAGAGGCTATTGTTGAAAAAAACAGAACAACTTATAACGAAGTACTTGCTTTTGCAGAAAAGCACAATCAGCAGCAGCTTTCTTTTCATGCACTTTTGTGTGAGGATATGCCTCGAAAGCATGCTGGGGTGGGCTTGGCACGTAAGATTGGCATGGAGTGGGCTGTGAGAGGATTCCTGCAATCGAACAATAGTGATGGAGTTATCATTTCGTTGGATGCAGATTGCACTGTGTCTGAGAACTATCTGCAGTTGATAGAGCATCAATTTACCACCTATAGTCCCAACTGTTGTGTCTTGAATTTTAAGCATCGCACCATGGACGACAGCCCCGCTCTGCAAAGTGCCATAGACCAATACGAAGAGTATATTTGGTATTTCCGCAATGCACTTAAAGCAATCGATTTTCCTTTTTACTATCACACCATTGGCTCTGCATTTGCCGTGTTGGCAGATGCTTATGTACGTGTTGGGGGCATTGGGCGTCAACAGGCAGGTGAGGATTTTTATTTTCTTCAGAAGGTGTTTTTTTTAGAGAGAACTACAGAGTTGATGAAAGCCTTTGTATACCCCCAGGCACGTTTCTCGGATCGTATTCCTTTTGGTACTGGACCTGCCTTAGAGAAAATATTGGCAACCAACGATGGACTATTGCGCGTATACTCGGTAGAAGCTTTTGAGGCGTTGAAAGAATTTTTCTTTTTACGAATAAAATTCTACAGACAGTCAGAGCAGGTTGTATCAAATTTAATAGAGGGCTTGCATGCTTCTGTAGAGCAATTTATAAAAGAAAACAATCTTTTGGCGGCTATAACAGACTGTAATGAAAATGCTGCTACTGCTGGAACTTTTGAGAAACGTTTTTTTCATCATTTCGATGCTTTTACTATCATAAAATATCTTAACTTTGCACATAGCAGCTATTTTGAGTTGACTCCTATCTATATAGCTAAGAGTAAATTAGATGTTTTGTTTTGAAATACAACTCAAAAGCACTAATTTTGCACGTTTTCAAAAAAAAAGATGTCGCTTGTGCATCAAATAAATTCATAAATAAAATATAGTAGATATGTTTAATATAGATTTTCTTGAAATAGTAAGTATTTTCATTGTCCTTTTTGCCATTATTGATGCTACTGGTTCTGTGCCTATCTTTTTAAATTTGCGTAGTCAGGACAAGGAAATAAATGCAGCACAAGCATCTATTTACTCATTTGTTATTTTAATTGTCTTTCTATTTGTAGGAGAGTGGCTTTTGAATTTATTTCAGGTAGATCTCAAATCATTTGCTGTAGCGGGAGGATTGGTTCTACTGATTATTTCAGTAGAGATGATTTTTGGTGTAGAGATATTTAAAAATGATGGACCTTCTGAATCCTCAACACTTGTTCCTGTAGTGTTTCCATTAATTGCAGGTCCGGGTAGTTTTACAACCCTGCTTTCGATGAGAGCCCAAAGTGATTCAATCAATATTATAATAGCTGTATTTCTAAATATGGTGTTCGTTTATTTTGTGTTGAGAAATCTCGATTTTGTGAAGAGAATTATGGGTGTAGGAGGCGTATATATTATGCGTAAAATTTTTGGAGTTATTCTTCTAGCTATATCTGTGCGATTGATTACAGATAATATGAGTGCGCTTATTCAGTTGGTTTCCTCGAAATAGACTAAAGGGTTATAAAGCTTTGATCTGCTAGTGAGTAACGAATAGTGTTGTTATTTACCACTTTCTCTAGTTTCCTTTGCATTTATTAAAGATATAAAGAAAGAGAATTTCTATATATTTCGTATATTTGTAACCTTATTTTTGATAGGGTTATCAAACTGCTATATAACGAAGTTAAAAAAAATCATTATAATAATAATTTAAAATTAAAAACATGAGAATTGAAAGTATTGTTGGTAGAGAAGTTATAGACTCTAGAGGATATCCAACCGTTGAGGTTGACGTAATGTTAGAATGTGGCGCTTTTGGCCGTACTTCTGTACCTTCTGGTGCATCAACTGGAGAAAACGAAGCTGTTGAACTTCGCGATGATGACAATAAAAGATATGGTGGTAAAGGTGTTTTAAAAGCAGTTGCTAATGTTAATGACATTATTGCTCCAGAACTATTGGGTTGGGATGCTTCACAACAAGCTGACATTGATGCCAAACTTATAGAACTTGATGGAACTAAAACAAAGTCAAACCTTGGTGCTAACGCAATGTTGGGTGTTTCATTGGCTGTAGCTAAAGCTGCTGCCGATGCTTTGGGAATGCCTCTATACAGATACATTGGTGGCACTAACACTGTAACGCTTCCTATACCAATGATGAACATCATTAATGGTGGGTCTCACTCTGATGCTACAATTGCTTTTCAAGAGTTTATGATTCGTCCGGTAGGTGCTAAATCTTTCCGCGAAGGATTGCGCATGGGTGCAGAGGTGTTTCATGAGTTGAAAAAAGTATTAGGAGAGCACAATTTGTGTACCGCTGTAGGTGATGAGGGTGGTTATGCTCCAGCACTAAATGGTACTGAAGATGCTTTGGAAACCATTTTGACAGCTATTAAGAGAGCTGGTTATGAGCCAACAAAAGATATTACAATTGCTTTAGACTGTGCTGCTTCTGAATTTTACGAAGATGGAAATTACAATTATGCAAAGTTTGAAGGCGATGCAGGATTGGTGCGCACTCCAGCTGAGCAGGTTGATTACCTTGCTGAGCTAGTAGAGAAATACCCAATTGATTCAATTGAAGATGGTATGCACGAAGCTGACTGGGATGGCTGGAAAATTCTTACAGATAGATTGGCTGACAAAATTCAATTAGTAGGTGACGACTTATTTGTTACCAATGTTGATTTCTTGAAAAAAGGTATCGAAATGGGTTGTGCAAACTCTATTCTTATTAAAGTAAATCAAATTGGTACTTTGACCGAAACACTAGATGCAATTGAAATGGCTCACCGTCATGGATATACAAGTGTAACTTCGCACCGCTCTGGTGAAACTGAAGATTCTACTATTGCTGATATTGCTGTTGCAACTAACTCTGGTCAAATTAAAACTGGTTCGGCAAGCCGTTCAGATCGTATGGCTAAATACAATCAATTGCTTCGCATCGAGGAAGAACTAGGCGAGCGCGCAGTATATGGTTACAGCCGTGTAAAACAATAAATCTCATTATTTGAAACGTCGTTTTAGACTGTTTCTGTATAAATATAAAAATAGCAATCCTCTTCTGGATTGCTATTTTTTTTGATTGATGTCTGCCATTGGTAAATACTGTTTTTGTTTCTAGCAATGTATTTTATCTCACACTCACATTCTCTTTATTCTTGCATAGGTGTCATTTTGTAATTAATAACCCACTATATTTTGCAATTCATCTGCAGATGCAGCATAAAAAAGTTGGAAATCAAATCTACCGTGGTAGATTGGGCGTTCGTGTGTTGAAAATCAAATCTACAGTGGTAGATTGAAAATTTATGCACTGAAAATTGAATCTACTGCCGTAGAAATACTTTGAATTTCTTAAATTCGTTTTAGTAAATCAAATATGGGAGAAAAAAGATGTGATGAAATAAAATTCAGTCAAATGTTGAAAAACCAACAAATGAAAAGAGGTTTTTCTATCGAAAATTGTAGATTTAAGCTATTAATGGCGCACTTTTTAGCAGCAATACAAAAATAATATTTTTCAAAGCAGATCTACCATGGTAGATGCGAGTTTCAACTGTTTTAAACATTTATACAAAAACCAAGAGTTTGATAGCTATCCTAAATTTTGGAGTACACCTTTTATAGGCTTTAAATTGGAAAGTGAAAAACATTTTCGTTAATCAATTTGTTTTACTATTTAGTTACTTAAACACCTACACCCACTATTTTTATGGATAAAGAAAAGCACGCACACTCATTATCACACTTTGCAAACAAAGTGTGGATTACAGTTGGTATAACAACCTTTGCTGTAATTATAGTTTTTATAATTTTCAGAACATTCAATGCCTTTCTTTTAGTGTTAGCAGCTTCGCTTATTGCTCTGTTTTTTTCGGCTGTGTCGGGTAGAATTAAAATGTGGACAGGATTGAAGAATGGAGTTTCTCTTGCACTCACCATTGCATTAATGGTGGTAGTAGTTGGTTTATTTTTTTGGTTAGTGGGCGCAGAGGCTCAAAATCAATACAAGGAGATGCAAGAGGCGGTTCCTGTAATTATCGATAATGCACAAAGCTATTTAAATAAAAGTGATGTTGGACAAAAGGTTTCTCAATATATCTCAGATATCGAGAATCAAAAGAAGGTGTTGCCTTTTTTACAAAATTTCTTTAAGTCGTCTTTTGGCGTTTTTGGCGATTTGTATATTGTTATTTTTCTAGCTCTGTTTATTTCAATTTCTCCTTTCGATTATATAAATGGAGCTGTTAATTTGGTGCCACGCAGAGGAAAAGTAAAAGCAAAGCATTTATTTACAGAGATTGGCTTCAATCTTAAAAAATGGATTAAAGGTGCAATTATATCAGGATTATCTGTTTTTATAATGTCGGCTGTTGGACTTTTAATTTTGGGAGTAGATATGTGGTTAATCCTGGCAATATCGGCTGGATTATTGAATGTAATTCCCAATTTTGGACCCATTATAGCTATGATTCCTGCTGTGTTGGTTGCACTGTTGACCAGTCCAACTCAAGCTTTGATGGTTGCAGGCTTGTACCTAACGGTGCAAATAATAGAAAGTAATTTGATTACGCCCAATGTTCAGAAAAAGTTATTGAATACACCTCCAGCATTGTTGATATTGTTTCAAGTATTGATGGGCACACTAACGGGGGGATGGGGGATTGTATTAGCAGTACCAATGTTGGTGATAGTAATAACTATGGTGAAGTACCTGTATTTGGATGACAATATGGGGGTTGAAACAGAAAAAAGTGTTTAATTAAAGGGGGGGGGTAAACAAGCAGCGCCCAATTTGAAGGTATATTCAAAATTGGGCGCTGCTGTGAATAAACACAAAACCTACAATCTATGCATCTATATTATAGAAAAAGAGACTTTTTAAGTCATCATATTTCAGTTTCTTTGCCAATTCGTATGTGTTTTCGTAACATGCCATTCTATAGTAGTTCATTCTATTGAAAGAGCCTAAAATTGCATCATCTTTCACCTCTTGCGGAATTTGCTGCGATGATATCTCTTTTAAGTTTTCAATCATCTCTTGTGCTACATAATCAGTAGTGTTTCCAGGATTTATATCTATTTTTTTGGCTGCTTCTTGTAGAAGTTCAAATTGTTTACTAGAATCATTGGCAAGCTCTTTTGCTATTTGCAATAAGTCTTGGTCTTCTATCTCTTCTTGTACTGACTCAAATATCTCTATACACTCTTTCTCTAGTGCATATAGGTTTTTAAATTCGCTGTTAAATAAATCGGTCAAACTGTTCATTAAATATCTTTTTTTAGTGTTGATTGTTGTATAGTTAACAAGAAATTGGTAGGATTGTTTAAAAAAAAAGACGCTCAAATTGTTTGAGCGTCTCTATTTACAGCTGTTTCTGAAAGAAGATTATTATTTAATCACAACTAGTCTGCTTTCCATTGGATCATGTGTTTTTTCGCCTGGCTCGCCGGCTGGCTCTCCAAAAGGCATTTGTGCTACTAGCTCCCAATCTTCACTAATGTTCCACTCCTTTTTTATAGCTTCGTCGATTAATGGGTTGTAGTGTTGAAGCGATGCACCAAAGCCAACGCTCTCTAATCCTATCCAAGTTAATATTTGAACAATGGCAGTGGAGTGCTGGCTCCATTGTGCAAACTTATCCGCCATGGTAGGAAATTTGCCTTGTAAATCTTTTACTACTGTTTGATCTTCGAAGAATAGTATTGTACCATAACCCGAAGCAAAAGAGGTGTTTACTTTTTCTTCTGTTGCTTTGAAAGCCTCTTCCGATTTGCTTACCTTTTTTAATTCAGCTTTGGTCATTTCCCACATTTTAGTGTGGTTATCGCCAAGTAAAAGCACTATTCTTGCCGACTGAGAATGGTATGCCGATGGGGCATAGAGCAATACGTGTTCTATAATTGATTGTATTTCTTCGTCAGAGATTGGAGATGTGTTCTTTAATTGATAAAACGAACGTCTGTCTTTGATAGCGTCTTTTAAACTTTTAGTCATATTAATGTCTGTTTTTATATTTATTGTTATTAAACTCGAACTGTAATAAACACTTTTTTTAGAAAAAGGTTCAATTGTGACTTAAATTCATTATAATAGATTGTTTAAAGAGCAAAAGAATTTGCAAGTGCAACGACTGCTTGCGTCGTTGGGTCTCGTTGGGTCTAAAAAATTATAATTAGGAATAAAATACTTTCAAATATCATTATAGAAGAGTATCTTTGAACTCTTATCACAATATATAAAATGGAAAAACAGAAACGACAAAGAAACACTAGAGTAGTAGAAAAAACAGTTATGGTAGCCGATATTGGTAAGATGCCACCACAAGCCCCTGAGCTTGAGGAAGCTGTTTTGGGAGCATTGATGTTGGAGAAAGATGCATTCTCTATTATAAGCGATATTCTCACACCCGAAAGTTTTTACTCTGATTCTCATCAAGCGATTTTTGGTGCAATATACAATTTGGCTATGCAGCAAAAACCGGTTGATGTGCTCACTGTAGTAGAAGAGTTGAAGCGAAGAGGAGAGCTTGAAGCTGTAGGAGGTGCAGTATATGTAGCCGAACTTACCGATAAGGTGGCTTCAGCGGCTCACGTGGAGTATCATGCACGTATTATATCTCAAAAATACCTGGCTCGTCAGTTAATCACTTTTTCATCGGATGTGGTAAATCAAGCATTCGACGAAATGGTAGATGTTGACGATTTGATGCAAGAGACCGAGAGTAAGCTTTTTGAGATTTCTCAGCGCAATGTAAAGAAGGATGTTGTACAGATAAACCCTGTAATAAAAGAGGCACTACACAACTTAGAAATGGCAGCCAATCGTGAAGATGGTTTGAGTGGGTTGCAATCGGGGTTTAAAAAACTAGATGAGTTTACATCAGGTTGGCAAAAATCTGACTTGGTTATTATTGCTGCACGTCCTGCAATGGGAAAAACAGCTTTGGTATTGACTATGGCTAAGAATATGGCTGTAGATTATAATTGTCCTATCGGCATTTTCTCGCTAGAGATGTCGAATGTGCAATTGGTTAATAGAATGATTGTGAATGTTTGTCAGATTGAGGGTAAGAAGATAAAGAGTGGGCGACTAGAGAAACACGAATGGGAGCGTTTGGACAGTAAAATAAAGGATTTGTATGATGCTCCAATTTATGTGGATGATACGCCAAGTCTTTCTATTTTTGAGTTGCGTACAAAAGCACGACGATTGGTGAGAGAGCATGGTGTGAAAATTCTTGTAATTGACTACTTGCAGCTGATGAATGCTAGTGGTATGAACTATGGAAGTCGAGAGCAAGAGGTGAGTATGATATCACGCTCGCTTAAAGGATTGGCAAAAGAGTTGGATATACCAGTTATTGCTTTATCGCAGCTCAATCGTGGTGTAGAATCGAGACAGGGAGAGGGAAAAAGACCTCAACTATCGGATCTGCGTGAATCGGGTGCTATTGAACAAGATGCTGATATTGTGTGTTTTATTCACCGTCCCGAGTATTATAAAATTTCAGAAGATGAGCAAGGTTCAACAGCTGGTTTAGCTGAGATTGTAATTGCAAAACATAGAAATGGTCCTACAGGAATTGTTAGAATGAAGTTTGAGAATCAGTATGCTCTATTTAAAGATGAAGAGCTACAGTATGAAGAGTTTTCGTCGAGCATGAACAGGCGCAATCTACCGCCTCCTCCTCCTCACGATAGTTACCCTGTAGATGCGGGAGGCAGCTTTAATAGAAATAATGAAAATCCTTTTTAAATGATGAGAAAATGCATTCTGAAGTTTTTGACAATTACTATAGTTTTGTTTTTGGCAATGGGCTGCAACTCAATTGAATCGGATGCTAAAAAAGCAGCATCGCTAATCAATAAAAGTATAGAGCAAACGCACAATCTTCAACTTGAAGAAGCCGAGAAGAATTATTTGAAAGCTAAAGAGATTATTAATAAATACGTTGAGAAGAATAAAACAGCTGAGTTTTATGAGCATTTTGCTAGTCATAGAGATAAAGAAAAAGAACAAAGTGCAAATTAATCCAATTCAGTATGTTGGCAAGCCGAATAATGTGTAATTTTGTTCTTTTAATCAACAAATCGAGTGAAGGATAACAAAAAAGATGAGGATAGTTTATTAATCAGCATCGAAACAATGTATAAATCATGAATAGGTCATATTTAATCGCACTCTTTGCAATATTAACTTTTTGGGCGTCAGCTCAAAGTTTACCCTACCCAAAGGTAGTTATTGATGGTCAAGAGTTTTATAGTTATGAGGTGAAGCCTGGTGAAGGACTTTTTTCTATTTCAAGAACTTTTGAACTGCCCATCGACCAGATACTAAAATACAACCCTTCGGCTAAAGATGGATTGATGAATGGGCAGAAACTGAATATTCCTATCCCTCCATCTGAGCAAAAGCCAGTTTTGGATCAAAACTCTGTTTTTTACCACCATATCGAGCGTGGTGAAACAGTGTATACTTTGGCTGCTATGTACAACACTACTCCAGAGGCTATCTATAAGCTAAATCCATCAGCACGAGATGGTATAACTGAAGGTGCGGTACTGGAAATACCACAGAGGAAAATTATAAGCCAAGTGAAGGAGGAGAATTATCGTTATCATACTATTTCTCCAAAAGAGACACTCTATTCTGTGTCTCGCACCTACTCTTTAACACCCGAAAATATAATTGCTGCTAATCCAGGATTGTCAGCACAAACTTTTCAGATTGGAAAAACAATAAGAATCCCATTTTTCGAATCGAATGAAACATTTTCTTCATATACAGGTCCAGTAGTTGTAGAGAAAAGAAAGCATAGAGTGAAGAGAGGAGAAACCTTGTATAGTATTTCTCAACAATATGGTTTAACTGTAGAGGAGTTGAGGAGAGAAAACCCAAGTGTTTCTACTACTGACTTAAGCACCAATGCAGTATTGACTATTCCTGTAAAGAAAATTGATAGCGAACTAGCACGACAAGATGCAGTGAGCGAATCACAAGCAAATGTGCTTTTGTCTAAGAAAACAGTTTTTGAGAGGGTAAATGTAATGCAGGTTGCCTTATTGATGCCTTTCTTAGAAAACAATAGTGCGCAAAAGGTGCGTATTCAAGAGTACTACGAGGGGTTTTTGTTGGCTGTAGAGAAACTTAAAAAAGAGGGTGCAAATATCGAACTCTATGTATTTGATATTGGTACAGAAAACAATACAAAGAAATTGGAAAGCTTGTTGGCTACAATGGAAATGCAAAACTTGGATCTTGTTATTGGAGGAGTTTCTGACAAACAGATAAAAGTCTTGTCTGATTTTTCAAAATCAAATAACATTAAATATATTATTCCTTTTTCATCAAGAAACACAGAAGTGTTGAACAATGGAAACATTTTCCAAGTAAACACACCGCAGGCAAAGCTATACACAAAAGCGTCTCATGTATTTGTCAATGAGTTTAATAGAGACAACATCATCTTCTTAGACACTAATGAAGATCATAAGAAAGATGACTTGATAGCTATAATGAAGAACGATTTAAATAATAGTTCTACTCCTTATAGGTCTGTTATTATCTCGCAATCGTTGAAGAGGGAGTTGATTCCATTGTTGGATGACACAAAAAACAATATTTTAATTCCAGCATCCGGAGATATTGGTGTTTTAGGTGAGGTGTTGGCAACGATGAATGAACTAAAAGATGAAACTTCTGAGTT
>DUVZ01000287.1 GCA_012840785.1 Bacteroidales bacterium | reverse complement strand
TTGAGAAATAGAGAACGTTGTTCTTCCAAATTGATTCTTCTAGTGATTTTTCTAGATTGACAATAGTGGTTAGCCCATTAGCTTTATTGTAAATAGCTTTTTGACTTGGTAGTATTGAATAGTTGCGATCTTCTGCTTCAAAAACAATCTCACCTTCATCTAAAACAACCTCAACATCATTGTTGTTGCTATAGGCATTAATATTAAAAGAAGTACCTAAAACAGTAACGCTTGTTTTGTCTGTTTCAACTATAAATGGACGTCTTTTGTTGGAGGAAACATTAAAATAGGCTTCTCCTTCTAGCATTACTTTCCTGTTTTTCAATCCAAACTTCTCTGGATAGAATAACTTTGTGTCTGAGTTGAGGTAGGCTTCGCTACCATCTTGAAAAAGTATTCTCATTGTCTCTCCCTTTGGCACATGTACTTGAGCATAGTTATTATTGCCAAACAAACCAACTTGAGAGTTAAAGTATAGACCCGCACCAATAATAAATATAAAAGGAATGAGTATAGCTGCAGCTTTAAACAGATTGTTGTTGAATCGCTTACGATAAATTGCTTTATTGATATCTGAAAGGATTTTTGCAGATTGGATTGGAGAGATCAGATTGTCTTGCTCATCTGATTCTTCCATCAAATAGAAATCTCTATCTATTGATTCAGACAGATAGTTTTGGCCCTCAACCGAATCTGCAAACCAATCAACTACATCTATGGCTTCAACTTTTGTAGAAGCATTATTAAGCACTTTATTTATTATCTCTTTTCTTTCCATATAAAAAAACTAACTTGCCTATTACTATATAGACACACGGAGCAAGCAATAAGATGAGTTGAAATGGATATTTATTTTAAAACAGCAACATCTGAATTTTTTGAAAATAATCACGCAGTATTTTTAATGACTCTCTATAGTGCGATTTTACTGTGTGAACAGATATCCCCATTTCATCTGCAATTTTCTGATTAGTAACACCTTCTTCCAACTTCAACTGGCAAACTCTTCTCTTTTGTGGAGGCAGGCTATTGATGCCTTTATGCAATACATCAATAGTTTGCTGCTCTTCCATCAATTGTACAATATCGCTTTTATCTTTTATTTCTTGCTGAGCATTTATGTAATTAAGAGAAACAGTTTCTTTGTTATCTCTTATTTGATTTAATATGTGATTCTTAGTCATTGTATAAAGGTAGTTTTTTACATTTATATCAATGTTGAGTGCTTTTGTAGTTTCCCAAAGCTTGATAAATACATGCTGAACTGTATCTGCAGCCATATCTTCGTCTTTAAGATAACGAAATGCAACTGAATATAGATAAGCGTGGTATTTATAATATAATATAGTAAAAGCCTCTCTGTCTCTTTTTTTAATTAAAAGAAAGAGTGCCTGATCTTCATTTCTAGAGTATATTGGAGTCTTTTTAGACATCACTTGTAATCTATATTTTGAACAAATATAGTATTATAAATAACAAACAAAGAGTATAAATAGAAAAAAGTGTTGATAAAATTTTAAACTAGAAGTTTAAGGTTGATGCAAAACCGTGGGTTAAATGAGGATGAAGCTGGTAGCGCATATCAAAAAAACTGTTGAAAAAGCAGCAGTGTATTGTTGGGTATAAAAACGGATTGAGTTGCTAATAGAAATAATAGTAGGGATATAAAAAAAGCACGAAAGAGATTTTTCAATCAATTTCGTGCTTTTGCAATTATCAGCGGAAGCGGAGGGATTCGAACCCTCGGTACAGTTGCCCGTACGCAAGT
>DUVZ01000286.1 GCA_012840785.1 Bacteroidales bacterium | reverse complement strand
CAGAAAAAGCTGCTCAATTGAGCAGCTTTTTCTTGTTTATAGATAGTTTGTATAACTATAATCTATTCCTCATCTTCGTTACTTTCTTCCTCATTAGGTACAATTAGCTTGTAACCTTTTCCGTGAATATTAATAATTTCGATGTTTGGTTCTGGTCTCAACAGTTTACGTAGTTTAGTGATATATACATCCATGCTTCTAGCATTGAAGTAAGTATCTTCTTCCCAAATTTGTTTCAACGCATGATTACGTTCAAGAATTTCGTTACTGTGTGCACTTAGAAGTGTCAACAATTCCGATTCTTTAGTTGTAAGCTTCGTTACAATATCACCAATAGTGAGAATTTGCTTTTGAGTATCAAAAGTCATATTACCAAATTTGTAAACTTGTTGCTCTTTCGTTTTTTTGCCTTTCACTCTGCGGATGATAGCTTCAATACGAAGTACCAACTCTTCCATGCTGAATGGTTTGGTTATATAGTCGTCAGCACCAGCTTTAAAACCTTCAAGAATATCTTCTTTCATATTCTTTGCAGTTAAAAATATTACAGGGATTTCAGTATTTATTGTTCTGATTTCCTTTACTAACGTAACACCATCTTTCTTTGGCATCATTACGTCTATAATACATAGATCGTACTTTGTTTTAACGAATCCTTTAAAACCAGCTTCTCCGTCAGGGAAAAGATCTGTTTCATATCCTTTTGCTTGCAGATACTCTCTGAGCAACATGCCAAGATTCTCGTCATCTTCGCATAAAAATAATTTTAATTTTTCTTCCATATCATTTCTGTGTTATTAAGGGTAAACTTATTATAAATTTCGTTCCTTTGCCTAATTCGCTTTCAGCGCGAATAGTTCCTTTGTGATCGCTTACTATTTTATGAACGTAAGCCAATCCTAATCCAAATCCTTTTACATCATGTACATTTCCTGTAGGAATTCTATAAAATCGATCAAACACTTTTTTCACGTATTCTTTCTTTATTCCAATTCCGTTATCTTCAATCGATATATATAGTTTTCCAGTGTCATTCCACGTCCTCATCATCAATTCAAGAGGAACATCCTCTTTGCGATATTTTAGAGCATTGTCTAGTAAATTAAATAATACATTAGTGAAATGCATTTCATCTATATTTACTGAGTCTTCTACTGCTTGTAAATCGATATCTAGTGTACCTCCAAATTTTTCAACTTTCAGTGCATGAGTGTTTGCCACGCTAACAATTAAATCATTTGCATCTTTTTCTTTTAATTTTAGTGTAGCTCTTTGTTTATCGAAGAGCGACATTTGCAACACTTTTTCTACCTGAAAGCTCAAACGTTTGGTTTTATCATTTATAACCCCTGATACATGTTTGAATACTTCTGGAGATTTTGCAATACCCGAATCTTTAAGCATTTGTGCAGCCAAAGATATAGTTGAAACAGGAGTTTTTAATTCATGTGTCATATTATTGATAAAGTCGTTCTTCATTTCAGATAAACGCTTTTGTCTGAAAAGAGAGATAATAGTAAATGTAAAAGTTATCAATAAAATAATTGTAAATATCAACGATGGCACTACAAATGTAAGTTCACTAAAAACGTGCTCCCCTTTTGTGGGGAAATAAACTCGCAAGTAATTCAATTTCGACGGTGGATCGTTCGGAAAAAGCACCTGTGTAAAAACTTCTTCATCAGTTTTGTCAGAATAACCTGGTGAGGAATACACCACCTGGTTGTTTGGATTAACTACCTGAAAACTGAATGGAACACTTAAACCGGCATTGCTTAATAATTCTGAGCGAATGTAAGAATTTATCTTGCGAAAATCTACACGCTCTTCAATTGGTTTTGTACTGGCTCGATACATAATCTTTAAAATGACCTCGTCTAGTAAAGCTCTTTCATGCAAATAACGCTTTGAAAAAGCTTGCTGTAACTCATGCGAGGTTTTAGATATTGTATTTTTGCCATGTCCCGGAGATATAAAAACTCCTTGTTGAGATTTATCACCAATTTCAGTTGTGATATCATAGCTAATTGTAGTTTCACTCCCATCGGGATTTGTAGTTGTCCATTTTTCACTCTTTCTTCTAATAGACGATGAAGAACTGACCTGTTGGGGTTGATTATACTTTGAGTACTGTTTTTCAGACTCTGCAATATCTTCTTCAATAAACTGTAATGTTTGATCGAATTCCAAGTTTTGTGAAACTTGATACAAACTTCTTTTTACAGATTCATCAAAATGTTCTTTTCTCGTTTCTAGAGTAACTTGTATGTACTTTACTTGAAGAAACAATAGTGCTATGAATGCAATAATCATTACACCGGCAAGTATCCAAATAGTTGATTTTTTCATACTTTTCCTTTTTACTTACCTTTTTGTTTTACAAAAAATATTTTAAAGAACGCTTCTTGTCAACCAATTTAACAAATGAGTTCAATAAAAGTTTAACATTTATCATAAAATAATCACATTGAGTAATTTCTTCTTTAGGAAGCTCTATAAATATGATTGTTTTTTTTAGAGTTTGTAGTGTCTTTTATGTGATTTCTATAATCTTCTCTTTATAAATTGATATTATAGAAACTTAGAATTTTGTTCTACGTTCAAGCATTTTCTGTTAATAATTTAATTTCAACTTCAAAAGTAGTAATAATTGCTTGATTTATTCCTCTTTAATTCCAATAAAGTTAAAATCGCACTTTTCTTATCTGTTTACGTTGAAAACAAAACTTCTATTCTTTTTCAAACACATGACAATTCTATTATTTATTTAAAAAAACATACAATATATCATTTTTATTGATAAATTTGTGTACACCTATTTATACCATTATAATTATGCAAAATAAAATTGCTGAATCTCTTAATTTCAATGATCTAGAAACTGCTTTTAGAGGTAAATCTAATAGTGATTTACGAGAAATGTATCTATTGTTTAAAGTTATGAACAATCCTACATTGGTTAGTATAGGTAAAAAGCTCACGGGTTTTGCTTTTGCCATACATTTTCCAGTTGAATGGTTTATTAAAAGAACCATTTATAAACATTTCTGTGCAGGGGTCTCTATACAAGATAGTTCAAAGTTGATTGATAGTCTATATGACAAAGGTGTTGGAACTATCTTAGATTATGCCGTTGAGGGCGAGGAGAGCGAAGAGATGTTTGACGAAACTTGTAAAGAGTTGTTGAATGTTATTAGGTATTCTCATAATAACAATAAAACCCCCTTTAGTGCTTTTAAGCTTACAGGAATTGGGTCTTTTGATTTAATGGTAAAAGTTAGTAATAATGAAATTCTAACAGATTCAGAGAATAAAAGCTACCATAGGTTACTTAAGAGAGTTGATGATATTTGCAGTTTAAGTCATGAATTACAAGTACCCGTATTGATTGATGCAGAGCATTCTTGGATTCAGCCAATGATAGATGCTGTTACTCTTGATATGATGCGTATATATAATAAAGAAAGAGCTATTGTTCAAAATACTTATCAAATGTATCGTCACGATAGGTTAGATGTAATTAAAGAGCATCATGAAGCAGCAAAGGCTGAGGGCTTTTATCTAGGTCTTAAAATTGTTCGTGGTGCGTACATGGAAGTAGAGCGCGAGCGTGCACAAGAGATGGGTTATCCCTCACCAATTCAACCTAACAAAAAGGCTACTGATAAAGATTTTGATGAAATAATTCATTATTTTATTGACAATATTGACACCATCTCTTTTATGGTAGCTACCCATAATGAACGAAGTTGTATGTTATTAGCAAAATTAATTGATGAACATGGTTTGCCACACAACCATCCTCATATCTATTTTTCGCAATTATATGGAATGAGTGATCATATAACTAACAACTTAGCCAAGTATCAATATAATGTTGTTAAGTATGTTCCTTATGGTGAAGTGAAAACAATGATGCCTTATTTGATTCGTCGTGCAGAAGAGAATAGCTCCGTTAGTGGACAATCAAGTAGAGAGCTGTTGATGATAAAACATGAGCTGAAAAGAAGAAAAATTAAATAATAGGAATTCTAAACAATTAAAAAGTCCGAAAGAGTAATCTTCCGGACTTTTATATACTTAATATTGATTTGAATGTTATTTCACCTCCCAAACGTTACCCGAATTCATTATAAACTCCTCAAAAGTTAGTTTAGGTGATTTTGCTTGAGCTTTCTTTATTTGCTTTTCTTGTTCTACTTCATATGTTGGTGCTTCTACATCGCGGATAACCCCTAAAGCTATTGGGAGATTGTGATTCTCTTCAACTCCCATAAGAGCCAACTTTTCGTGCAATGTATCATTTTCAATACTGCTGTCATGAACAAGCACATCATCTAGTGTATATCCATCTTCTCCAATAGTTATAGCTTTCAAATTCCAACCATCAATTACAATACCTTTATCGTTATTATCACCAAAAATCATCTTCTCGCCATGTTGTAGCAATATTGTGTTCTCTTTTCGCCACGATCTGTTTGAAAACTTATTGTGAATACCATCATTAAAGATAACACAGTTTTGTAATACCTCCACTACAGCTGCTCCTTTATGTTTAGATGCAGAGACTAATGTGTTAGTCAGATTTTTCAAGTCTACATCAATTGCTCTACCAAAAAACTTCCCACGTGCACCAAAGCAAAGCTCAGCTGGTCTGAAAGGGTCTTCAACCGTTCCGTAAGGAGCAGATTTAGCCACAAATCCTCTTTCGGAAGTGGGTGAAAACTGACCTTTTGTTAAACCATATATTTTGTTGTTGAATAATATAATCGTTAAATCAACGTTTCTGCGAATGGTGTGAATAAAATGATTGCCACCAATAGCTAGTGAGTCACCATCACCTGTAGACACCCATATATTAAGCTTTGGGTTTGCAACTTTCATTCCAGTAGCAATAGGGAGTGCACGTCCATGAATACTATGTATTCCATAGGTGTTCATATAATAGGTAAGTCTTGACGAACATCCAATACCAGATACCATAACTGTGTTGTCAGGTTCTAAATTTAGTTCTGCCATTGCTCTGTGTATACAGTTTAGCACTGCATGGTCGCCACATCCTGGGCACCATTTAACATTGTTTGTACTCTTATAGTCCTTAGGGTTATATATCAGGGTTTCAGCTTTTATATTTAATGTGTTTGCCATGTTTATGCCTCCTCTTCAATAATGTTTATAAACTCTTCAATCAAACGCCATACTAAGAAGGGCTGCCCTGTTATACGATTGAATTTGTGAATGTTGAGCCCTTCAATCTTACTGTTCAAATAATTTGCAAATTGACCTAAGTTTTGTTCTGCAACAATAATACGTGAATATTTTCTCAACACTTCTTCTGTGTTTTTAGGCAGTGGAGAGATAAACTTGAATTGTGTGAAAGCAACTTTGTGTCCTTTCTCTCTTATCCCTCTGTATGCTTCAAGCAAATGTCCAAATGTGCCTCCCCATCCAACAATGAGTGTTTCAGCATCTTCATCACCAATAACTTCTAGATCTGGAATGTAGTTGGCAATTACATCAATCTTAGCTTGACGGGTTTCAACCATCAACTGGTGGTTTTCACCTTCCGACGAAATTCCTCCTGTTACAGCATCCTTTTCTAGCCCTCCAATTCGATGAGCATATCCAGCCTTTCCTGGAAAAGCCCAATATCTTGCTTTTGTTTCCTCGTTACGTAGGTACGGTCTCCATTCTTCGTCGCCTTTGTAGTTTTCTACATAGTTTGGTTTAATATCAGGGTATTCGCTCATCTTTGGCACCTTCCAAGCAGAAGATCCATTAGCGATGTATCCATCAGTTAATAAAACTACAGGGGTTATATGTTCTAAAGCCAACTTCGCAGCCCAATAAGCACTATCAAAACAGTCGGTAGGTGAGAGTGCTGCAATTACTACAACAGGGCTCTCACCATTACGGCCATATAATGCTTGATTTAAATCCGATTGTTCGCTTTTTGTAGGCATTCCAGTAGATGGACCTCCACGCTGAACATCGATAACTACAAGAGGAAGCTCTGTCATAACAGCTAGTCCTAGAGCTTCGCCTTTAAGCGCTAGTCCAGGTCCAGATGTAGTAGTAACTCCTAATTGTCCTGAAAAGCTTGCTCCTAATGCAGCGCATATACCAGCTATCTCGTCTTCCATCTGAAGAGCTTTTATTCCAAAGTCTTTTCGTTTAGCTAGTTCATGTAAAATATCTGTAGCAGGTGTAATAGGATAGCTACCAAGTAGCATATTTATATTTGCTTTTTCAGCAGCAGCAATTAATCCGTATGCTGTGGCAAGGTTGCCATTTATATCTGTATAAAAACCTTTTTCAGGCTCTAAAGCTTCTATTCTATAGGTAGAAACTGTGAGATGTCTGTTGTTGCCAAAGTTGTATCCATCATTTAATGCCCTAATGTTGGCCTCTATTAATTTAGGATTCTTCAAAAACTTTTTTTCGAGAAGCTTGTCAGCAATTTCAACTGGACGATTAAATAACCAGCAAACCAATCCCAAAGCAAACATATTTTTACTGCGTAAAACAGCTTTGTTGTCCAAACCCATCTCTTTAAGACTCTCCTTAGTCATTGTTGTGATTGCAACAGGAACTAATTGCAGCTCATTCATGCCCAGTTCTTTAAATGGGTCATCGGTAGCGAAAGCAGCTTTTTCTAAATCTCTTATATTAAAAGAGTCAGTATCGAAAATTACGATAGAATCTTTTTTAAGGTGTTGTGCATTAGCTTTCAGTGCTGCAGGGTT
>DUVZ01000285.1 GCA_012840785.1 Bacteroidales bacterium | reverse complement strand
GTTTCAACGCTTTTAATGCGGAAAGGTTCCGCAGGATAAAATTCTTTTTTCATAAATAGTGTTTTAAATTTGTGGCTAGATATTTTTTTATCTTCACAAATATAAAGCAAAAAGGAGCATATCCCAAACTTTTTTTGACATTTATAATTGCCTGTCAAAAAATTAATTGTGTTAAAAACACCAAAGGTTTCAAAAAGATATTTATATACGCATTTGCACTATCTTAATGCAACTAAAAGACTTGTAATTATAACTTTATGACGATTTGCTGGGGAAACTCACAGATTAGCTTTCTTACTTATCTTCTAATAAATCGGGGCGTAATTTTTTAGTTCTGCTAATTGACTGCTCAATGCGCCACTCATCTATTTTACGCTCGTGCCCAGAAAGAAGGATATCAGGCACTCGCCACCCTTTATATTCTGCTGGACGAGTATAGACAGGAGGAGCAAGCAAGTTATCTTGAAAAGAATCTGACAAAGCAGACTGCTCATCTCCTATTGCTCCAGGAATTACACGCACTACTGCATCGGCAATCATAGCTGCAGCCAACTCTCCACCAGTTAAAACAAAATCGCCAATCGATATTTCACGTGTAATTAGATGCTCGCGTATACGAAAATCAATCCCTTTGTAATGACCACACAAAATAATGATATTTTTCATTAAAGAGAGTTGATTTGCAGTGCTTTGTATAAATTTCTCTCCATCGGGTGATGTGAATATAACTTCATCATAATCTCGCTGCGATTTTAAGTGAGCAATAGCATTATCAATAGGCTCTATCTGCATCACCATGCCAGCCTCGCCACCAAACGGATAATCGTCTACCCTGCGATGCTTACCTATACCATAGTCGCGCAGGTTGTGCAATCCAAACTCAACCAAGCCTTTGTCTTGTGCACGTTTGAGTATCGAGCAATTGAGCGCCCCTTCAATCATTTCGGGTAGAACAGTTATAATATCAATTCGCATAGTTTTAATATAAAATGGTGTGTACAAAGATACAAAAAAGTGAGAGGAATGTACCTCTCACTTTTTCAATTGTTTTTATGTTATCAATCAAACAGATTGATAGAAAAACTCTATTCAGCAGGTGTAGTAGCTCCCTGCCCTTGCATATCATCGCCACCCGATTTTATATCTTCGTTTCTAATTCCTCTTTGTACCCTCTTAATAGAAGATTTAAGATCACCAAAACGGAAAGTGACATTCAAGCTAATCGACTGAGCAGGACGTCTGAAGAGACTCTCTTGCGTGAAGTTTTTGCCAGTTGTGATATTTTTATGATCCATATACTTCTGAAATGGATTGCTGCCACGAATAGCTACATCAAGTTTTTTGTTCAAGAAGCTTTTGCTTAAACCAAAAGACATAAAAAAGAAGGGATCCATTTCAGATTGAAGCATAATACGGTTGCCAAAATAGCCACCGTTTACAGAAAATCTCACCTCGTGTGGGAAAGTATACGTTGCCCCTGCAAATGCACGATAAGAGAAACCACTATTCTTTAATGTTGCATCTTTATTACTGCTAATATCTACATAATCGCCATTACCATTAATAAACATATTAAGCTTTTGAGTTGGAGCCCATCTCACATAAGCGTTTAGTCCAATAGATTGGCTCTTCCCAATATTATCATAAGTACTATTATTTACTCCATTTTCCACAAACTGGTATCGTGTGATAGAGTTATTTGTTATCGAATAATTGAGACTTGCATTCAGGTTTAGTTTTTGAGAGAAAGAACCGTAGTTTAATGACACATTATGGTTTTTCTCAGCATCCAAATCAGGGTTACCGTAACTAATGTTGAGAGGGTCTATATTGTCGACATAAGGATTGAGATGCCAAATACCAGGTCTATAAACACGCATGTTGTATCCCAATCGCAAAGTTTGTGTCATGCTCATTTGATAAGACAGAGCGAGTGATGGAACCAAATCAAAGAAGTCGGTTTTTATCACAGAATCGTTTTTACTAATAAAATTCACATCTTGCTTGGTTTGCTCTGCACGCACCCCTGTCTTCAACCCAAATTTATCTTTTTTGAAACCATAACTTGCATAACCAGATGCAATATATTGATCGTGTTGCAAGTCGTTTTTCCTGCGTAAATCTTCCATCCATTCATTTGCTGTCAAGTCATAATACAAGTTGTTGCCTTCACTAGAATTATCTCTATAAATATACTTTAATCCTGCTTCTATGGTATGATTCTTTGTTAGGGGATTCACATAATCTATCTGCCCTGTATGCTCATTACCATCGGCATCGTTATAATTTCTTGTTTTATAATCTTCATCTCTAAGAACAAAACTGGGGTCTCCTGTCATATTCTCCAATCTAGACTCCCCTTCACTATTATTAGGGTTATTCCCATAGCGATAAGAGAGAGTAAGAAGTTCTCCTTTTTTCTTAAACGACCGCTGATAATCTAATGATAAATCAATAGAACCATGCTCGTTTGTACCTTCAGAAACTCTATCATATCCATATATATATCCTCCCGTAGAGGTTACTTTAGTGTTGGTATTATTAGTTCCAGTACCATTGTATCCATTTAGAGAAACACTTATTAAATTTAGAGTGTCTATTTCATAACTAATCATACCACTAAGCATTAGCCCACTGCCATCAAATCCTGATTCTCCATCTTGTCTTAATATTGTTTCAGGCTGTCGTGAAAAATCTCTACGTTCAAAAGTAGATTCACTATCAGGAGATTTAAATGTGTAGTAATTTGTATTGCCGGTAAATCCAAACTTGCCATACTTCAATGTTACATAAGCGTTTCCATTATATCCGCCACGCGAGTCAACACCAGCTCCTACAGAACCTACATATCCATCATCAACACGCTTGTCTGTAATAATGTTAATAATACCGCCCACTCCCTCAGCATCATACTTAGCACCCGGATCGGTTATCACCTCCACATCTTTTATACTATTGGCTGGCATGCTTTTCAATACTTGCGAAGGATTATTTGCTAGCATATTAGAAGGTTTGCCATTTAAGTATATCTTAAAGTTCGACCCCCCTTTCAATTGCACATTATCATCGGCATCTACAGTTACCAAAGGCACTTTGCGAAGCATATCAAGCACATTTGAGGTAGCCGACTCT
Source organism: Bacteroidales bacterium (assembly GCA_012840785.1). GTDB lineage: Bacteria > Bacteroidota > Bacteroidia > Bacteroidales > Dysgonomonadaceae > UBA2632. Next base: position 902 of record DUVZ01000285.1, on the reverse strand, counting down.
GGATCGTCCTTCAAGTTGTAGGTCAACTTATCAATCTCTACCTTCACTAGTGGAGCTTGTGCTACTACACTCACCTCGTCTAACTCGGTAAATGACTCAATAGTTACAATTCTACCCAAATCTATCTCTTTCTCTCCTTTTGGAACAGACACTTGTTTTACAAGAGTGGCCTTTCCTACATATTGAAATGCAAAATAATAGTTTCCTTCTGACAGCTTGGTTTCAAACGAACCGTTTCCATCAGTAGGAAGCTTTTTCACAGTAGTTGTCATTTCTGCATCTTTCGATACAGTAATTGTTGCAAATGGTAGAAATTCATCTTCAGCCTCTCCAAACAAACGCCCCTTTACAAGTGTCTCTTGCGAGTATCCATATGAAAAAGAGATTAAAAGAAGAAGTAGTATAAAATATTGTCTCATTATTAAAATAATTTTATTGTTGATTTGAGCAATATATGCTCAAAATGTAAGTTTTAAATATATTTGCACTCAAAAGTACATCTCAATCATTAAAGTGCAAAATGATATATACAAATAGCCCATTTTTATAGATAGACAAAGCGTCGTAGGCTATTATATAAAAAATAATTGCCGCCAAAGGTAATAACAAATAAGTTAAAAGAATTACAAACAAGCTAATTTCTTAGAGATAAAGAATAATTCATTACTTTTGTTACAAACTATTGATTCATCGAGCAAACTTCTTTAATAGAATCTATATATGCTATCAATTTTCATTTTTATAATTTCAGGAGTAGCTGTAGGCTACCTATTACGCGATAAAACATTTAAGAATCATGTTGGTTCAATCATCAATATCATTATTATAGTTTTATTGTTTTTTTTAGGCATTGCTGTAGGAGCCAACAAGCAGATTGTTGAGAGTTTTGCAACCATCGGTTT
>DUVZ01000284.1 GCA_012840785.1 Bacteroidales bacterium | reverse complement strand
CGTTGCGGTCGGCAGAGCAAGATACGCCCATACCCACTGGAACTGATGCGCCATGGCGTGGCAAGCGCACTACACGAATGTCGTGTGCAAAGTATTTGCCACCAAATTGTGCGCCCAACCCCAACTCGTTGGATGCTTTCTTTAGTTTTGCTTCCATCTCCAAGTCTCTAAATGCTTGTCCGTGCTCGTTGCCTTCCGTTGGTAGGTTGTCGTAGTATTTTGTTGATGCTAGTTTCACAACTTTTAGGTTGCTCTCTGCCGATGTGCCGCCAATAGCAAATGCTAGATGGTAGGGAGGACAGGCTGCTGTGCCCAACGATTTCATTTTATCTATCAAAAACTCTTCTAGCTTACCGGGGGTGAGCAATGCTTTGGTTTCTTGATAAAGGAAGGTTTTATTGGCAGAGCCACCGCCTTTTGCTACAAAGAGGAAGTTGTACTCGTTGCCACCTGTTGCATATAAATCTATTTGTGCGGGCAGGTTGGTGCCTGTATTTACCTCATCGTACATGTTGAGAGGTGCATTTTGAGAGTAGCGCAAGTTTTCGTTTGTGTAGGTGTTGTAAACTCCTTTTGAAAGGGCTTCGGGGTCGCAACCTTCTGTCCACACTTGCTGTCCTTTCATACCCATTATAATGGCAGTGCCGGTGTCTTGACAGAAAGGAAGTACTCCTTTTGCCGATATTTCGGAGTTGCGCAAGAATGTTAGGGCTACAAACTTATCGTTTTCGCTAGCTTCGGGGTCGGACAATATTTTAGCTACCTGTTCTTGATGGTCGGGACGCAACAGGAAGTTTACATCGCGAAAAGCGTGTTGTGCCAAAAGGGTTAATGCTTCTGGTGCAACTTTTAAAATCTCTTTTCCCTCGAACTCTGACGTGGAAACATGCTCTTTTGTTAACAGATAATATTCTGTTTTGTCTTCCGACAATGGGAACGTGTCTTGATACTTAAATGGTTTTGTAGCCATAACTAATCGATATTTAAATGGTTGTAATAAATAATTTTCTTTTTCTAGTGACAAAAATACAAAGAAAAAAGGACGATTTGAAGAGAGAGTGCTTAAATGATGTTTTATTGTAGTGTTTTTTTAGGTAATACATCGTAATTTTTTGACAAATGGTTGGTTTTTATGTCTACTCCTTGCAAGATACGCAACAAAGGGGGCTGGTTTGTATAAATGAAATAAAAACAGTGAATTAATGCTAGAGCAACTGCAAATGTGAGCCATAGCTAAAATGGAAGGAAATGAAAATAGGGTGATAGTGGGCTCTGTATAAAGTGTTTAGAGCAAGCAAAAGGTGTTTTTTATGGATACCACTATTCGTAACAGTTGTAAATAAAGAGTTTTAAGCCTCTTTAAATCGAATAATATTGTTCATCTTTGTATTCGCAATTGCACACACGTTGTGGTGTGTATGCTATTTTACAAGAACTTTTTCATCACTATTATATATATGCGTTTATCGGAACTACAAACTGGCGAGAAAGCCTATATTGTGAAAGTAAATGGTAGCGGAGCATTTCGCAAGCGTTTGCTAGAGATGGGCTTTATACGTGGTCAGGAGGTGAAGTCTATTTTGAATGCGCCACTGAAAGACCCTATAAAGTATCAAATTATGGAGTATGAGGTTTCGCTACGAAGGAGCGAGGCTGTAATGATTGAAATATCGATGGTAAAGGGCGATGTGCCCGAATATGAGCAGGAGGATGACGAGGATAGGGAGAGTGCTGCAAAGGCTAGACCCATACAGAGGCTTATAAAAACTGCAACCGAGAAAGAGCCAAATACGATAACTGTGGCGCTGGTGGGCAACCCCAATGCTGGAAAAACTTCTATATTTAATATTGCTTCTGGCTCGCATCAGCATGTGGGCAACTATGGGGGTGTAACGGTCGACTCGAAGGAGGGAAGGCTAAAACACAAGGGGTATAATTTTAGGATGGTCGACTTGCCTGGCACATACTCGCTATCGGCATACACGCCGGAGGAGCTGTTTGTGAGAAGGCATATTCTTGAAGAGGAGCCGGATGTGATTATCAATGTGGTGTCTGCCTCATCGCTAGAGCGAAATATGTATATCACTACAGAGTTGATGGAATTGAAGGTGCCCATGGTTATTGCTCTCAATATGTATGATGAGTTGCAGGTGAGTGGCAGGGAGTTTGACCATGAAACGCTTGCCGAGATGCTCAACATTCCGATTATTCCAACAATTGGGAAGAATGGGTTTGGTATTCCATCTATGCTAAACAAGGTAATAGAGCTGTATGAAGCGGGCGACAAGGGCGAGGATAATAATGTAAATATATCGTATGGCAGGGTTTTGGAGAAAGCCATTAGTAGGCTAGAGCATCAGTTTGCAGAAAAGGATATTGCTGAGCTAGATATGCCCCTTCGCTATGTGTGTATAAAGCTATTGGAGGGCGACAAGGATATTAAAAATAGTGTGAGCACGCTACAGAATCATGAGAAGATATTTGCACGGGCAGAGAGGGAGCGTGGTTATATTGAGAATTTGTTGCGCGAAGATCCCGAATCGGCTTTTACCAATGCAAGGTATGGGTTTATTGCGGGTGGATTGAGAGAAACTTTGTCGGAGAAGACAACGGTGTCGGACACAACGCGCATTTTGGATACTATTGT
>DUVZ01000028.1 GCA_012840785.1 Bacteroidales bacterium | reverse complement strand
GTGGGGAGAGTGGTCGGAGTTTGAACCTGTTTCGGTGTTGGTAGTTATGGATATTGATGCAGATAGAATAACTATATACTCTAAAGAGACGCAGGTGTATGATGTGATAGAGGCTGAAAAAAAGAGGTACGACTCTGATGGAGATGAGTACTTGCCCTTTATTTGTATTAATGAGGATGGTGTGAAATGTCGTGTGGAGCTTGCAACTCTTAATAGCCAAAATAGGCGCAATCAGTTGTATGTCGAATTTGGTGATGTGATGTTTGTTTATAATTTGTATGTGCTCGATTAAATGTCAGTAGGCATGCTGCACTATTGTGGCTTGCAAGAAGTATGGTATAAACCCTGCCCATGCATGCAAAGAGGTGTGTGGGGCAATAATAAATATATATTTGTATGAACAACAGTGTATCGAGTAGGTTGATGGCTCTATCGGAGTCGGAAACGTTAGTAATGTCGCAAAAAAGTGCCGAACTGAAGGCGCAAGGTGTGGATGTGATAAATTTGAGTGTGGGTGAACCTGATTTTGCTACGCCCAGCCATATAAAGGAGGCGGCAAAGGCGGCTATTGATAATGATTTTACTTTTTATACGCCTGTGCCGGGTATTTTGGATTTGAGGAAGGCTATTTGCAACAAGTTGGATAGGGAGAATGGGCTGAGCTACACGCCTGACCAAATTGTATGTTCTAATGGGGCTAAGCAGTCTATTTGCAATGCTATATTGGCGCTGGTGAATGGGGGCGACGAGGTGATTGTGCCTGCACCCTATTGGGTGAGCTATCCTGAGATGGTGAAGCTAGCAGAGGGTGTGCCTGTGATAGTGAGTGCGGGTATTGAGCAAGATTTTAAGTTGACGGGGCAGCAGCTAGAGGAGGCTATAACGGAGCGTACCAAGGCGGTGATAATCTGTTCGCCATCTAACCCCACAGGCAGTGTGTATAGCCGCAGCGAGCTAAGGGAGCTGGCTGATGTGTTGGCACAGCACAAGCATGTGTATGTGATATCGGATGAGATATATGAGCATATCAACTATGTGGGCAGGCACGAGAGTATTGCTCAGTTTGAGGAGTTGAGGGATAGGATGATTATTGTGAATGGGGTGTCGAAGTGTTATGCCATGACGGGATGGAGGAGTGGCTGGTTGGCTGCTCCTGCGTGGATTGCTAAGGCTTGCAATAAGTTGCAGGGTCAATATACAAGTGGACCGGGCTCGATATCACAAAAGGCTGCACAGGCTGCTTATGAGGGTAGCCAGGATGAGGTGGAAAAGATGCGACAGGCGTTTGAGCGTAGAAAGAAGTTGACTTATGGGTTGCTGCAGCAGATTGATGGCTTGGAGGTAAACGATCCGCAGGGGGCTTTTTACTTGTTTCCAAAGTGTAGTTCGTTTTACGGAAAAGGGTATAATGGACGTGTTATAGAGGATTCTGCTGATTTGGCTATCTATCTGTTGGAGGAGGCGCATGTGGCTTGTGTGGCAGGTGGTGCTTTTGGGGCTCCTGATAATATTCGTCTCTCTTATGCTACATCCGACGAGAATTTGGTGGAGGCTGTGAAGCGGATAAAGGGGGCGCTGGATAAATTGAAGTGAAAATTTAAAGGATAGAAGTTGTCAATTAATTTAGAGGGCATTGCGCCTCTAGTCCGCATTGACCATTAGGTTGTAAAGTATTGATAGGATGTTTCACTACGTTCAACATGACAGGGCTGGTTAGTTGCAATATTGTGCACCCCTGGATGAGCTAGACCAACTTTTAATTTTCAACTCCCTCAGGGAAAGTACCGTATATGCCCAATAATCTCCATCTCATAGTCCAACAAGAGCAATACCCACATGGGATTCCAGGCATCTTCTTCGTGGTCTTTTGTGCCAAAAATATAGGTCATAGAGTAGGGTATATCGTACTGGGTGCCCACCTCTTCTAGCCAATCGAAAGCCTCTTGGTTGTCTTTAATAGCACGGGGTTCGTCTTTAAATATGTCGGGTTGTTTGTGGTCGTCTATTAGTTGGTGGAGGTCGAAAAGAAGTATTTCATGAAACTCGATAGAGTGGTGATACTGGCAGTGAAACTTTTCGATGATGTATGCTTCTATCCGTTTTTGTAGGTCGGTTAGTTTGCTTTGGTCGGTGCTGTTTGTCTGCGCTGTGGCTGTAAACAGCAGTGTGGATAGTATGAAAATGGTAATCCAGCTTCTTTTCATATTGTTATACTGTTGGTTTAGGTGTTTTTTTCACCCAGTTTATTTGTGTATGTTTTTAGTCTTCGAATATACACCTCAAACATACAATATTATGTAGTAATATGGAAGTATTGTACAATGGAGTTTCAATAGTTCTTATCGATAGTTTAGAAATAGGGGCTATTTCTCTTTAAAATAGCTAAATAAACATTGTTTGTTTTAAAAAGTATTGATATCTTTGCTTGGTAGTTAACAACTATGAAAGATGTTGGTGATGTTTGTGATGTTTGTGTTGCTATGTGCAGATAGGTCTGTTTTTTTACATCAAAAACTGGGGGGGATTGAATGCACACTTTGTTGGGGAGGGGGGGGAGAATACAATTGATACACACAAAAAAAACTGCTTGTAATGAGGTGTAATGCCTTGTTGACATCGATCTAAAACATGCAAAACAGTAATAACTTGAAAGTAATATAACTTATGAAAAAACAATTGGTTCTGGGCGCTGAAGCTATAGCAATGGGCGCTCTTGATGAAGGTATTTCTGGTGTGTTTGCCTATCCGGGCACACCCTCTACAGAGATTACCGAATACATACAAAACGATGCTTATGCGCAGGAAGCGAAGATACACTCTAGGTGGTCGGTAAACGAAAAAACGGCTTTTGAGAGTGCTTTGGGTATGTCGTATGCTGGCAAACGAAGCATGGTGTGCATGAAACATGTGGGCTTGAATGTGGCTGCTGATGCTTTTATGAACTCGTCTATAACGGGTATTCATGGCGGATTGGTGTTGGTGGTGGCTGACGATCCATCAATGCACTCGTCTCAAAACGAACAGGACTCGCGGGTGTATGGTAAGTTCTCTTTTTTACCGCTGCTCGAACCTTCCAATCAGCAGGAGGCATACAACTGTGTGCGTGATGCTTTTAAATTGTCGGAGAAGGTGAAGCTGCCTGTGATATTGAGGATAACAACTAGGTTGGCTCATTCAAGGGCAATAGTGGAGCGCATGGATGCAGTGGCTCAAAATGAGTTGAATCCTGAAACTGACAAAAGAAAATGGATATTGCTTCCAGCCAATGCACGCGTTAGATATGCGAGTTTGCTTGAAATGCAAAAAGATTTGGTGAGCCTTTCTGAAAAATCGCCTTATAATAGGTTGGTGGAGGGGAGTGGTACAAAGGGGGTGATTGCTTTTGGACTTGCTTTTAATTATGTGATGGAAACCTTGAGGGAGTATGATTTGGATATTCCTGTACTTAAAATATCACAATATCCGCTTCCTGAAAAGATGATAAGAGAGTTCTTCAATAAATACGACTCTATATTGGTGGCTGAAGAGGGCTATCCGGTGTATGAGGAGTTGCTGAGGGGCTATCTTGATAATCCAAAAATAGCGGGTAGGTTGGACAATGCTTTGCCACGCAAGGGGGAGTTGACTCCTGACGCTATTGCCGAGGCTTTGGGTGTGAAGGAGGGTGCAGGTGAGCAGCAGGATGCTTTTAATGTGCCGGGTCGTCCACCAAGATTGTGTGATGGTTGTGGACATCGTGATTTGTATGAAGCGCTGAACAAAACATTGTTGAATTATAGTCAGCAGCATGTGTTTTCGGATATTGGTTGCTATACATTGGGTGCTTTGCCTCCGTTTAATGCCATAAATACGTGTGTGAATATGGGTGCATCGATAACGATGGCTGTGGGTGCTGCTCAGGCTGGGTTGAATCCGGCTGTGGCGGTAATTGGCGACTCTACTTTTACGCACTCTGGTATAACGGGGTTGTTGGATGCTGTGAACTTTGGGTTGCCTATAACGGTAATAATTTCTGATAACGATACTACGGCTATGACGGGTGGACAGGATTCGTCGGGTAGTGGTAGTTTGTATGATATATGTGTGGGTGTGGGTGTGTCGAAAGATCATATTAAAACAATTGTTCCGCTAAAGAGAAATCTGGAGGAGAATATTCATGTTCTGAAAGAGGAGATGGATTATAATGGTGTATCAGTAATTTTGGCAACACGCGAGTGTGTGCAAACATTAAAAAGAAATAGAAGGAGATTAAAAAATGCATAAAAATGTTATTCTAGCTGGTGTAGGTGGACAAGGTGTTTTGACGCTTGCAGGCATTATCGACCATGCTGCAATGCAGTCGGGTTTACTTATAAAACAGGCTGAAGTGCACGGTATGAGCCAACGTGGGGGTGCAGTGCAATC
>DUVZ01000283.1 GCA_012840785.1 Bacteroidales bacterium | reverse complement strand
GTTTGAGCAAAAAAGTCTTCTATGTGTAGTTTTGGGCGTGTATAGAGATATACATCGCGTTCGAAACCACTGATGCGCCAAAAATCTTGACACTCTAAATAGCTTGCATCAGAGAAACGGTGTATCTGCACAGACAACACATTATTGCCAACCATTGCAAGGTCTGTAATATCAAAACGTGCAGGTAGTTTACCATCTTTTGTCATTCCTAAAAACTCGCCATTAAGGTAAAAATAAGCTACCCCTTTTGTAGCATCAGAGCTCAATATAATTTCTTGACCATCCCACGATTGAGGAATTTCAAACTCCTTGCGGTAGGTTCCTGTAGGGTTAAACTCTTCTGGTACGAGTGGAGGATTGGGTTTGTCCCAAAAAGGTTTGTGTCCTGGAGAGGTAAACTCATAAGTAGCATTTACATAAATAGGAGTGCCAAAACCTTGCACCTCCCAGTTGCCAGGTACTTGAATGTCGTTCCACGATTGTGCGTCAAACTGCATGTTGTAGAAATCTTTCATTGGGCGCTCGCTAAAGTTTTCGGTGTAGTGAAACTTCCAAGTGCCATTTAGCAGCAATACGTTGCTACCTTTTGACGAATAAGATGCCTCTTTTGCATCGGTAGCATTTGTAAACGAAAAGAAACTACTTCTTGGTGGTAGTTTATTGATGCTCACCAATTTTGGGTTGGTGATTTCTGCATAGCGATTCTCCTGATCTTGTGCAAAGACCGAGAGGTTAATCAGAACCATTAGTGTAACTAAGAGTTTTGTCTTCATTTTTCTCATTTGAATTTATTTTGATAGATTAAGCAATTAGCACTCTTTCAAGTTAAGTGTATTTACTACAAAGATAAAGGAATATTGGAATATTAAGGTGAGAAAAGAGTATTAAGTGGGCAGATAAGCTCAACAAAACGAAAAATATGAGAATTGAAAGAAGCTTTTAATTGAAATCTATGGGAAGATGTAGCATGTTGTTTTTTTTACTGAGTTTTAAGTTTTATCTACTACTCTAACATTCTTGTGCCTATCTTTAATAGCTCAATAGCTAGTTCTCTGTGCCTAGTCATCTCATTAAAGATTGTATCTTCAGCTAAAACTCCATGAGGAAGCTCCATTGGGCTAGGAAAACCCTCTTTATTAGATGCTTCATAATCTTTTCTCCACTCTTCGCTCATGTAGTATTTTATTAAATCATCGTACAAAGATATTTTTTCTTTCCACTCCTCTATTGCAATTTCTAAATTATCCAATGCCTTACTTGTTTCGTTGCAAGTATTCTCCATTTTTTTTATTCGTTGGCGTTGTTCTTTTTCCATATAAGTTAAGTTTTAAAATATAGATAATGCTATCTATATTTTATCTGCGTTTAAGTTGTGTTTATAAATAGTACTAATACACTATTGGTTACTTTTAATGAGGCGGCGTATTGTAAGGTAGGTTGGTCTTAGGCTTTGAACCATCAACAGTTATGATACTATCAACAATAAATTTAGTAAAACCTCGCCATGGTATTGCTGCAAAATACTCTTTGTAGTGTAGCTGCACATTTTTTCCACTTGCTAACATTAGCTGCTCTGCAATTTGTTTGTCGGCAACTGAGAATTCAAATTGATTGGATTGAAAACCTTCGGGTTTATCAGCCCTGAATCCTGTTTGAATCAACTTTCCCTCGTATGTTTTGAATATCACCCCTTTATGTACAAGATAATTAAGTTCCCCTGACTTTACACCTGTTCCAAAGACAAAGTAATACCTAACAAAAACAAATACTCCAAGTGCAACTATTAAGAATAGTATGATGTATCTTTTAGTTTTGGACTTTCTTTTTGGGGCTTTATATTCTTTCATATTATTATTTTTTGGTTGATTGTGTTGAAAGGTGTCTTCAAATTATAGACTATCGATTATTAAACGTCTAAATGAGGAAAGAGTTTTTTGTTTTGCTGCTATTATTTAATCAGATCAGAATCTAATATTAATTCAATTAAACAGTAAAACCAATCATTTGCACAACGATTAATGAACAAGTGTGAATGATTGTGCAGTAATTATTCGCCAATAAACTCTTTATTTATCCATTTCAATATCATATTCTCCTTTAAAATATGTAGATTTGTCTGTAAATAAGTGACAGCTAAAAAAGAGATGGCTCATATAATAATAAAAAAGTGAAAAGTATTGTATAACTATATACAAACATAGTTTCTTAATCCAATAATTAATTTTTTAAATTCTAAGAGCATGAATAGATTTTTTTTAGTAGCAAGTATGCTACTTGCATCATTTTTTATAATGGCGCAAAACGAAACAGAGGGTTATGAATTTACAGTGGTAAAAGAGAACCCAGTTACAAGTATTAAAAACCAAGCAAATACAGGCACTTGCTGGAGTTTTGCAGGTGTTAGTTTCCTAGAGTCAGAACTTTTGAGAATGGGTAAAGGCACGCACGACCTATCTGAAATGTATATTGTGCGTCGCAACTATGAAGACCAAGCAAGAAAATATGTCCGCCTACATGGCAGCCTTAATTTTAGTGCTGGTGGTTCGTTTGCTGATGTGTTTGAGACAATAGATGAGTATGGAGTGGTTCCAGAAAATGTGTATCGTGGTCTTGAATATGGTGAGGAAAACCACAAACATGGTGAAATTGATTACCTTTTAAAGAACTATGTGGATGGTGTTATTGCTAATAGAAATCGCACATTAACTCCTGTATGGTTTAAAGGTTACAGTAGTGTATTGGATGCCTATTTTGGTGAAAAGCCTGAAAGCTTTCAGTATAATGGGAAGTCATACACTTCACAAAGCCTTGCTACAGAGTTGGGTTTGAAAACCGACAACTATATCTCGATGACATCTTTTACTCATCATGATTTTTACACACAGTATCCATTTGATGTACCAGACAACTGGCGCTGGGCAAACTCTTATAATGTTCCTATGGATGAGCTTATAGAGACTATGGACAACGCTATAATGAATGGCTATACAGTTGCATGGGCATCTGATGTGAGTGAGATTGGGTTTTCTCGCAGTGGAATTGCAATTGTTCCAGACCTGGAAGCAACTGAGAATGCTGGTAGCGACCAAGCACATTGGTTAGGATTGAGTCCTGGAGAAAGAACAAGTGAAATTCGCGGCAAAATTGGTAAAGAGTTTTTAAAAGAAAAAACTATCACACAAGAGGAGCGTCAAGTTGGCTACGACAATTACCAAACAACCGATGACCATGGAATGCATATATATGGTATTGCAAATGATCAACATGGCAATAAGTACTATATGGTGAAAAACTCGTGGGGCGAAACTGGTCCATACAATGGATTTTGGTATGTATCAGAAGCTTTTGTAAGATACAAAACTATGAATATTACTATCAATAAAGATAGTCTTCCAAAAGCAATTGCTACTAAGCTGCAGATAAACTAAGCAACTGATACCTACTTCTATTATAGATATAGAGAAGTAGTATAATATTAAAAATGAGCACATCATTTTAAAATGATGTGCTCACCGTTAATTAAATTTTTAAATTCTAAAAACATGAATAGATTCTTTTTAGTAGCGAGTATGCTACTTGCGTCAGTTTTTTTAATGGCGCAAACCGAAACAGGAGGATATGAATTTACTGTGGTAAAAGAAAATCCTGTTACAAGTATTAAAAACCAAGCAAACACAGGTACTTGCTGGAGTTTTGCAGGTGTAAGCTTCCTAGAGTCGGAGCTGTTGAGAATGGGAAAAGGCACACACGACTTATCTGAGATGTATATTGTACGTCGTAACTACGAAGACCAAGCTGTGAAATATACTCGTTTGCATGGTAGTCTTAATTTTGGACCCGGAGGTTCAACTGCTGATGTTATAGAGACATTAGATGAGTATGGAGTCGTTCCAGAAAGCGTTTATCGTGGTTTAGAGTATGGAGAGGACAATCACAAACATGGTGAGATAGATAATATTTTAAAGAACTATGTAAATGGTGTTATAGCTAATAGAAATCGCACTTTGACACCAGTTTGGTTTAAAGGATACAAAGGTGTGTTGGATGCCTATTTTGGTGAAAAGCCAACAAGCTTTCAGTATAATGGAAAAACTTATACTCCACAAAGCCTTGCTGCTGAGCTAGGACTTAAATCAGACAACTATGTATCGTTGACTTCGTTTACACATCACGATTTTTACACAGAGTTTCCTGTTGAAATTCCTGATAACTGGCGCTGGGCAAACTCTTACAACTTACCATTGGAGGAGCTTATAGAGACTATCGACAATGCTATAATGAATGGCTATACAGTAGTATGGGCAACAGATGTGAGTGAAGTGGGTTTTTCTCGTATTGGTATGGCAATTGTTCCAGATCTTGAAGCGTCAGAAAATGCTGGTACAGATCAAGCACATTGGTTGGGATTGACTCCTGGACAAAGAACAAGTGAGATTCGTGACAAAATTGGTAAAGAATTCTTGAAAGAGAAGACAATTACACAGGAGGAGCGTCAAATAGGTTACGACAATTACCAAACAACTGACGACCACCTCATGCATATATATGGTATTGCAAAAGATCAGCATGGCAACAAATACTATATGGTTAAAAACTCGTGGGGAGAAACTGGTCCATACGATGGATTTTGGTACGCATCTGAAGCTTTTGTACAATACAAAACTATCAATGTTGCTGTCAACAAAGCTGCTCTTCCAAAAGCAGTTGCTAACAAATTAAAATAAGGACAATTATTTATGCTCACTTCTCAACTATACAATATATTTAAGCAATATCCAGTAGTAACTACCGATTCAAGAGTATGTCCAGATGGAGCTATATTTTTTGCTCTAAAAGGACCAACTTTCAATGGCAATAACTATGCCGAGTCGGCTATAGAAAAGGGTTGCTCTTATGCTGTTGTTGATGAATGGGATGAAAGTAAAAAACGGCCTCAGCACATCATCTTGGTAGATGATGTGCTTGCCGTTTTACAAAAACTAGCCAACCATCATCGAAGAACATTTAAAACTCCTGTAATTGCTATAACAGGCACAAACGGTAAAACAACTACCAAAGAGTTGGCTGCAGCTGTTCTCTCAAAAGAGTTTAGAGTACTTTACACACAAGGCAACTTTAATAATCATATTGGTGTGCCCCTCACGCTGTTGTCTATGACAGAAGAACATGAAATAGCTGTGATTGAAATGGGTGCAAGTCATCCTGGCGATATAAAAGAGCTGTGCGAAATAGCAGAACCCAACTTTGGACTTATTACCAATGTGGGTATAGCTCACTTAGAGGGATTTCAATCTGTAGAGAATGTAGTGAAAACCAAAAAAGAGCTGTTCGACTATTTGGAGGATAATAATGGGAAGATTTTCTTTAACAGTGTATTGAAAGATGTGATATCGCTTTTGCCAAGCACTAGTGTAAATGTGTATGGAAAAGATGACTCTTCTCTTTTCGTATCTGGGTCTGTATTATCCAACTATCCATACTTAGAGTTTGAGTGGCGCTTTTTCGAGAGTAAACATCAAGTTAAAACACATTTGATAGGCGATTATAATATGGATAATGCATTGGCTGCAATTACCATTGGAAGCTTTTTTGGCATCAACTCTGAGTTTATAAATGATGCATTAGAGGCATATGTGCCCAAAAACAGTCGTTCTCAGTTTGAGAAAACAGAAAAAAATACGCTTGTAATTGATGCCTATAATGCCAACCCCACAAGTATGAAGGCTGCACTGGATAGTTTTGTCAATTATCCGCTATCGCCAAAGGCATTGATACTAGGCGAGATGCGAGAGCTGGGTGGTGTGAGCCAAGAGGAGCATCAACAGCTTGTTGATTTAATTGAAGCATACTCCTTTACTAAAGTATACTTAGTAGGGAAATCATTTGAAGGACTAGATACTAGCTTTCCTGTATATGACAATGTGGGTGAATTGATTCAGGAGTTCAGCTCCAATCCAATTTTGGACCACTGCATACTCATAAAAGGCTCAAATGGTGTGCAGCTCCATAAGGTGGTAGATGTGTTGTAGCCAGTTAGTTGCCACTGAACGTTACATCTAGCACAACAATTTCAGACTTTGTACCTATTCTAAATTGAGGACCAGATAAACCAAGTCCAGAACTCACAAATACATGTGTGTCACCTTTTTGTTTATACCCACTTGCCACTTCAAACATTATGCGTGTTAAGATATTGAAAGGAAATATCTGTCCTTCGTGTGTGTGCCCATAAAGCGCAAGGTCTGCTCCATTTTTCATTTCTTCGTCTAAATTGTCGGGTGTGTGATTTAGCACAATCATTGGCATAGAGGTGTCGATGTTTTGCTCTTCAATAATTGTCATCAAGTCAGCACGAGGAGGATACACATAATCTTCTCTTCCTATTATGTAAAACGAATTGTTGATCAACACTGCAGAGTCTCTTATCATTTTAATATTAGCATCATTATGCAACCAATTAATTTTTGCTTCTGCTTGATATCTAAACTCATGATTGCCTGTACAGCCATATACTCCCATTGGAGGATTCAACCTTAAAAAGTCTTCATTCACTTTTTGATTGACAAGTGGGTCAATCTCTGTATCAATAATATCGCCCATAAAGACTACGAGGTCTGGCTGTTGCTCTATTATTAAGTCTATGTATCGCTTGGTATATCGTTTATCGATGAGGTAGCCCAAATGCAAATCGCTCACTGCTACTATACGCATTGAGGAGATGTTGCCTGCACTTTTGTTGATAGTAATCTCTTGCTTGGTTACAACCGGATATCTAAACTTTCGGTTACCTATATACATAATGGCAGCAATAGATAAAGTGGTGACTATAAAAAACATAGCACCTGTGTTGCGAGGGTGTTTGTTAAAATAATTACCTACAGCAGTTTTTCTTCTATTTAATAAAAGCAATAAGTCAATAATTAGCCACAATAGTGTCATATAGAATATAAACACCATCCATGTCGATCCCATCAACCAAAGAAACCTAACAATAGGAATAGGTAGAACAGAATAGAAGAGTAGCCCTATAAGATATAGCGTAAACTCTGCAACAAAGAATGTTATAAATATGGCACGCCATGTTCTCTTCTCTTCTAAAAGTCTCAATCCTTTTAGGTAGATGTAAATATTGAGAGAAAGATGTACAAAAAGAGCATAAAAATAGACAGTCATAATGCTTTGTTTTTTTATGGTTGTTTGTGAACGATGTCAAACACAACATATTCGGATTGTGTGCCCAATCTAAATTTACCACCCCAAATGCCTAATCCAGATGACACATATACTTTAGTTAAACCTTTTTTAATCATTCCATGAGGATTTTCAAACATAGCCTCCACAACCAACGTGATTGGATATATTTGTCCATTGTGTGTATGTCCCGAAAATTGAAGGTCGATGTTTTGGTTCTCGGCTTCTTCCAAGTTGCTGGGTTGATGGTCTAACAGTAGTTTAAAACTTCCATTGTTTACACCATTAACAACTTTGCTTAAAGGCTTTCTGTTTGGATTGTGTACATCGTCACGACCAATTAATGTGAGATTTTCAGTAACTTCTATAGTGGTGTCTTGCAAAATTTTTATATTGGCTCTGTTATGAAAATCGATACTCTCTTTAACCCCCGCTATATATTCATGATTGCCCAAACAAGCATACACACCCATTGGAGCTTCAAGCTTTCGAAGTATTTTGTCTAACTCCATGTGCTTAACAAGTTTCACATTATTATCAATCAAATCGCCACCAATAACCACAATGTCAGGCTTCTCTGCATTGATTATTTGCACCCACTCTTGCAGCTCTTTTGCACCAATGGTGTAGCCCAAATGTAGATCGCTAATACCAATCACCCTTATTGATTTCTGATGGGGAGATAGTTTAGAGGTTTCAATATCGAAGTGTACCCTTCGTTTGTTATGATATTTAATGTTCCCAATAAATAAAAGTAGAACAACACTGCCAACTATTACAATAAGCGACAGATAGTTGTGATGTGTAAGGGTATATAAAAAGTCTTTGTTTACAAAGTGGAACAACCTATTGGATAGTTTTACCAAATCTATAATTACAAATATTAAAATAAAATAGGCGAAAGCTATTATCCAAGCTGTTCCTATTCGATATAGTAGTCCTCCTAATGTGAAAGATATGCTGTTGTGAAGAGGGAAAAACAGAAATAGAGAGCCAATGCAAATTGTGAGAGCAGTGATAAATGCAATTCTAACTATTAAGTTTGGTGGAATTAATTGATAAATACGTGTTGCAACATAAAAATTTGCTGCAAGAACAACTAATAATATAGATATAAAGAAAAATATTTTCATTAGTGAAGGTTTCATTGTTGTGTTATAAACTTAAAAATAAACTAACCCAAATAGGAACCGAAAAATCTATTATAATACCATGAAATAGAGCAATAATTACATAGTCTGAACCAGAATATCTGCTAATAATGGGTAAAGTTGTGTCCATTGTAGTAGCTCCTCCAGCACATATAGGTGCCAGCTTGCCAAAATATTTAACAATCCAAGGAGCAAGCAGTAGAACAAAGAATTCGCGTATAATGTTTGCCAACAAAGCAATTGTTCCCAACTCTGCACCACGATACTCGGTAATAATAATGCTCGACAAGGAGTAGTAGGCAAAGCCTGCACCCACGCTCAAGCAGTCTGTAATGCTTCGTTCGTTGAGCAGAAAACTTATTGCAATAGCACCTGCAAAAGTGCCAATAGTTGTTGCCAGTGGCACAAGTATTATCTTAAACCCTACAGATTTTGTTACATTTAGTATGTTTTTATTAGTGCCTATTTGTATACCAACAAAGAAAAGCAGGAGATATAAAATCCATTTAGATAGATCATTCTCAATAAAGAAGCTCGGAACCAATCCGGGAATAGCAAGAGCTATGCCTAAAGTAAAAAATGCGAGGTATATAACTGACTGTTTCATGACTTATGGTTCTTCTTTTTGAAAAATCTATTAAATACAAACCAGGCACAAACAACACTCCCCACTGTACAGGCAAAAGCTATTGCAAAAGCATCTAAACCGATGGTTGCAAAACTCTCAACAATCTGCTTGTTGGCTCCTACAGCAATGCCTAAAAAAAACAATAAAACTATAATAATGATATTGATGATTGAACCAACATGATTCTTAAATGTTTTATCGC
>DUVZ01000282.1 GCA_012840785.1 Bacteroidales bacterium | reverse complement strand
CCCTTTTATGTTCACTATGCTCTTAAAGCAAATACAAATAGCAAGCTGTTGCAACATATAGCCAAACAAGGATTTGGGGCAGACTGTGTAAGTGGAAATGAAGTTTTAAAAGCAATTGAATGTGGCTTTAATCAAAGCAATATTGCATTTGCTGGTGTTGGCAAAACTGATAAAGAGATAGAGATTGGATTAGATAATGACATCTTTTCATTTAACGTAGAGTCAATACCAGAGCTATATGCAATAAACAATTTAGCAAAAGAGAAAAACAAAGTTGCTAAAATTGCATTGCGTATCAATCCAAACATTGATGCACAAACACATAGCTATATCACTACGGGACTCAATGAAAATAAATTTGGAATTGAAGAGGATAATATTCCTGTAGTTTTACAGCTTCTACCCTCTTTAAAGTCATTAAGCTTGACAGGTCTCCATTTACATATAGGCTCTCAGATAACAGAGTTATCTTCATTCAAAAACTTGTGTGACAAGATAAATGATCTACAGGTGTATTTTGAGTCAAAAAGCATTAAGCTCATGCATATAAATGTAGGGGGTGGACTAGGTGTGGATTATGAAAACCCCGATATAAACCCTATTGCTGATTTCTATAACTACTTTAAATTGTTTTCTTCGCATCTTAAAGTGAGAGAACATCAAAAGGTTCACTTCGAGCTAGGGCGATCGGTGGTAGCACAGTGTGGATCACTTATTTCACGGGTAACATACCTAAAAAATGGAATCCACAACGACTTTGTAATACTAGATGCTGGAATGACAGACCTTATTCGTCCTGCTCTCTACCAAGCTTACCATCACATCGAGAATATTACATCTGAAAAAGAACAGATACCTTATGACATTGTCGGTCCTATTTGTGAAACAAGCGATACATTTGCCAAGAACTTTAAACTGAACAAAACTAAAAGAGGAGACATTATAGCTATACGCTCTGCTGGAGCTTATGGAGAAGTTATGGCATCGCGATATAACTGCAGAGATATAGCTAAATCATATTTTTCTGATACAATTT
This sequence comes from Bacteroidales bacterium, assembly GCA_012840785.1. Classification (GTDB taxonomy): domain Bacteria; phylum Bacteroidota; class Bacteroidia; order Bacteroidales; family Dysgonomonadaceae; genus UBA2632. Next base: position 5,552 of record DUVZ01000282.1, on the reverse strand, counting down.
AAAATTTGACATGAACACAACTTCTTTTGTTTTTAATTTATCGACTACCCAATGGATAATAACTGGGCTCTACTTCGCTTTTTTTATTATTCAACTCGTCTATTATCTCTATTTGTTTCGAAAACCATATCGACATGCAGCAAACAACAACAAAGAGAATGACACTTTTAGTAGTAATGAAAAAGAGCTCCCCGGTATATCTATCATTATAACAGCTAAAAACGAGGCGGAAAATCTTAGAAAAAACCTCTCAGCTATTTTGGAGCAAGACTACCACAACTTTGAAGTTGTTGTTGTCAACAACTCATCAACCGATAGTACAGATGATGTGCTAGATAGCTTTCGTGCAAGATATCCCAACCTATATGTCACCTTTTTACCAATAAGACCTGACGATAAAAACGATAAAAAACTAGCACTATCACTAGGCATGAAAGCAGCAAAACATGATATTTTGCTATTTATTGAGCCCGACACTAAACCTTTGTCGAATAAATGGGTCTATGAGTATGCTAAAACATTTGATAAAGAGAAAGATATAGTAATAGGTGCATGCCAGCTGGAAATAGAAAAATCTTTTTTTAAGAAATACATTCTATTTGATAATCTCTTTAGCGGTATAAAATATACAAGTATGGCTTTAGCAGAAAAACCATACATGGGTATTGGTCGTAATATGGCTTTCAGAAAGAATCTTTTTTTTGACAACAAAGGATTCTCATCTGTGTTAAATATGGAAGATGGCGAGGACAATATATTTATAAACAGAGTAGCAACAAAAGAGAACACAGCTGTAGTGCTATCTCAAAAGAGCATGGTTGTGAGCAGTGTTGTAGATAGTATATCAAGTTGGAGGAACATCAAAACAAGATACCTCACAACACGAAGGTACTATAATGGCAACAGAACTAAAATACTGTCTTTTGAAATATTCAGCAGATATGTATTTTATGCGCTTTTTGCAGCACTATGCACCATTGGTGTCAGCTCTTCGCTATATCTTATTCTATTGTTCGCAATATTATTGTTTTTAATTCGTTATTCGATTCAGCTAATGGTTATAAACAAAAACAGCAAAGTTTACAATGCAGTTAGTTTTTATTTTTCTATACCACTATTCGACTTAGCAAAGCCTATAGCCAATCATCTGTTTTTAAAAAGAGAAAGAAAAAAGGAGTGACATTTTGTCAGGACATTAATTGACAAAACTTCTTTCTCTTATAAAACAAGCGGTTAAAGCTGGTTAAGTGTTAATTTATAGCGTTAAAAGAGTTGAAATATGCGCGAATCTTATTTTTTTGAATGCTTTTTGTATATAAATTTGAGAAATAAAGAAATAAAATCATCAAAAATTAAATAGACTATGAAAGCAAATTTTAAACAAGTACTTACCATTATTTTGGCAACTATCTTAAGTGCAACAGTCGCCCTGTTTGGGTATGACTATATGCAAAAAAGGAATGCTTCATCCAATCAATCAAGTCAAGCAATAAAAGAATACTCAGAGAATTTCTCACAAGAGTTCAATCAAAACAATGTTAGACTTGCCAATATGACCACTTCAGAAGGCTACCCCGACTTTACTGAAGCTGCAAAAAGAACAATCGACGGCGTAGTTCACGTGAAAACAACTAAAACACCCTCAAGAAGAAGACAGCAATACATCGACCCATTTGAATTCTTCTTTGGTTTTGGAAATCGAAACTACGATTTTGGTCAACCACAACCTCAGGTAGGATTTGGCTCAGGAGTTATTATATCAAAAGATGGATACATTATAACAAACAATCACGTTGTTGCGGGTGCTACAGAAGTATCGGTAACACTAAACAACAATAAAGAATATACTGCAACTGTAGTAGGGGCAGACCCTGATACTGATATTGCTTTAATAAAAATAGAAGGAGACGATTTCAAGTATGTTTCTTTTGGTAGCTCCGACGACTTAGATGTAGGCGAATGGGTTTTAGCTGTAGGCAATCCATTCAATTTAACCTCGACAGTAACAGCAGGAATTGTAAGCGCTAAAAACAGAGCTAACATTGTTGGTGAAGCAAAAAGCTTACAATCATTTATTCAAGTAGATGCTGCAGTAAACCCTGGAAACAGTGGTGGCGCTCTAGTTAACACCCGCGGAGAATTAGTTGGCATAAACACAGCAATATATTCTCAAACAGGAAACTTTGCTGGATATGCTTTTGCTATACCTATCTCTATTGCTGGCAAAGTTGCCTCTGACATAAAAGAGTATGGCACAGTTCAACGTGCAGTAATGGGAATTTTATCTCCAAATATGGAGTATATAAAACAGAATGACCCTGAAAAATATGAAGAGATAAGAGATATAGAAGGGGTTTTGATTGATGATTTCTCAGACAGAAGCCCATCTAAAGCTGCAGGTATAAAGCAAGGAGATATTATTAAATCAATCAACAGTGCACCAATCAAGAACTTTAATGAGCTACAAACTCAAATAGGTAGATACCGCCCTGGAGACAAAATTAAAGTTGATGTTGAGAGAGATGGTAAAAAAATGTCTTTCACTGTAGAGCTACAAAATGCACAAGGCAGTACAGATCTAGTAAAAAATGTAGATGGTATGGATATGCTAGGTGCAACTTTTACGGAAATCAGTGATAGTACAAAGCAAAAACTTGGCATTAGCAGTGGTGTTGAGGTAGCAAGTGTAGAGAGTAGCGGTAAGTTTAGAAAAGAGGGTATAAATAAAGGTTTTATTATCCTTCGAATAAACAATATACCTGTGAACTCAGAGGCTGATATTAGAAAAATAGTTCAAATGACAGCCACTTCCAACTCAGAAGACAAAGTAATACTTATTGCAGGATTTTATCCAAACAATAAAACACAATATATTGCCATCGATTTATCTAGCAAATAGGTTAAACTAGTTTAAATACGACTATTACAAATAACAAAACAGCTTTACAAGCGTTTAATACAAAGGAATCGGTGAAAACCGTTTCCTTTGTTTCTATCTAATTATGAATTAAATCCATAACTCTATAGAGACAAGTAAAAGCTCTTATTTTCACACTATTGAAAAAAAGAGTATCTTTGTATGCTAGAATAAAAAACAACCATAAAATTTATATATGAGACAATTAAAAATAACAAAGTCGATCACAAATCGTGAAAGTGCATCTTTAGACAAGTACCTGCAAGAAATTGGTCGCGAAGACTTAATTACTGTAGAGGAAGAGGTCGAATTGGCTCAAGCCATTAAGAAAGGTGACAGACTAGCTTTAGAAAAACTAACTAAAGCAAATTTGCGATTTGTTGTTTCGGTTGCTAAACAATATCAAAACCAAGGTCTCAGTTTACCCGACTTGATAAACGAAGGTAACCTGGGTTTAATAAAAGCTGCGGAGAAATTTGATGAAACCCGTGGTTTTAAATTTATTAGTTATGCCGTATGGTGGATTCGCCAATCTATATTGCAAGCTTTAGCAGAGCAATCTAGAATTGTGAGGCTTCCACTTAATCAAGTTGGCTCGCTCAATAAAATAAGTAAAGCACTTCAAAAGTTTGAACAAGAGAATCAACGCAAGCCTTCTGCTGAAGAGTTGGCAATAGAACTTGACATTCCAGTAGAGAAAGTTAAAGACTCGCTCAAAGTATCAGGACGCCATATATCTATGGATGCACCTTTTGTTGAAGGAGAGGATAACAGCCTTCTTGATGTAATGATTAATGATGATGCCCCACAAGCTGACAGGACACTTATCAATGAGTCACTTCAAAAAGAAATCGACAGAGCACTATCAACTCTGACAGATCGTGAAAGCGAAATCATTAAAATGTTTTTTGGAATAGGATCTCAAGAGATGACTTTAGAAGAAATAGGAGATAAATTTCAATTGACACGTGAGCGTGTTAGACAAATTAAAGAAAAAGCTATTCGAAGACTTCGACAAGATTCACGAAGCAAATTGCTAAAAAGTTACTTAGGTTAGATTTATACACATTTACCCTAATGGGCCGAAAAGTGCTACTATATTAGGGTTAAAGAGATTCAAACCATAACAACGAGTTATTTTTATCTGTAATTATAGCTATTATATAAATTTATGTCTTATATTTGCAAGTTGAATGCTAAACAGAAGTCCATCTATATATTTGCAAAAGCATGCTCTTGCACATAATACAACTATTATTTGAAGAATATACAGTTGTTATTTGAACATTTTATTTTAGCACTTGTTATATGTGGTAGTTGAGCGATAGAGATTTTAACACAACGCTATTACTCAATATAAATATTTTGAAGCAATTACTATTTAATGTAATACACAGAATACTTAAATTAGAATTTAAATTTATGAAAAAAATTAGTTTATTATTAATGACAATCCTTGTTGCATTTAGTATAAGTGCACAAGAGACTGAAAATGTTTCTCATGGTGATATATACCTGAAGAACAAAGGAACAGACAATTGGTTTATGAGCCTTGCTGGTGGTACAAACACATTTTGGGGTAAAGGAAGTAAAGACCAAGACTTTGTAGATGCCCTTGGATGGGAAGGACAACTAGCTGTAGGCAAATGGCTTTCTCCAATATTTGGAGGCCGTATAGCTGTTAATGTTGCTCAGCATGAGCACTATAACAACACTAGTGACTCTTACTTTAAAGGTTCATCAGTACATCCTCACGTAGATGTTATGTGGAATGCTACAAATGCTTTAGTTGGTTACAGAGCCGACAGAGTATATAACTTTATCCCTTATCTAGGTGCTGGTTGGATGTTTGGTTTAGATGAAGATTTTGGTGGAAGTGCAAATAATAATCTTACATGGAATGCTGGTTTAATAAACAACTTCCAATTATCAAACAACTTCTCTATTTTTGTTGAATTAGCAGCAACTGCTTTAAAAGGTGATTATGGAAGAAGCTTGTCAGGAATGACATTAGGTAAAGATGACGATAATTATGAACTCTACACACAAGCCCTTGTAGGTATTAAATTTGGTTTAGGTGGAAAACAAGATTTCACTAACGCTGAATTGTTAGACTACAACTTGATTAACGACTTGAACAGTCAAATCAATAGACTACGTGCAGAAAATGAGAATTTAAGCAAGAGACCAGAATTCTGTCCAGAGTGTCCAGAGGTTGAACCACAACCAGTAGCAGAAAGCGTATACGTACCAAACGTAGTATTCTTCCGCATTAACTCTGCAAACATCGACAGACAACAACAAATCAGCGTTTACAACACTGCTGAGTACATGAAGTCAAATCCAAATGCTACTGTTGAAATTGTAGCTTATGCTGACAAGCAAACTGGAACACCTGACTACAACATGAAGTTATCTGAAAGACGTGCGAAAGCTGTAGCTGATGCTTTAACTAGCCAATACAACATTGACAGCAGCAGAATCAACATCGACTGGAAAGGTGATACAGAGCAACCATATGCTGAGAACGATTGGAACCGCGTTGCAATTTTCATCGCTGACTAATCACAGTATCAAAATAAATGGTCGCAAACAACCTAGATAGGTTATAGTGACTAATCAATAAAAAAAACGT
>DUVZ01000281.1 GCA_012840785.1 Bacteroidales bacterium | reverse complement strand
GCCTTCATAGATGTATAGTGTACGGGTCCTAAATAATATTGAAAGCCTGCAAAAAGTTGACCCTCTTCATTAATAGAAACAGGTGCCCACACTTCAGCTTCATAGTCTTTAAGGTATCCTTCCTCCTCTATACTTTTTGTAGATAGTATAGTATTGGTAAAAGGTTTGTCTCCAATAAAAGTAGTAGTAAAGAATTGGTCTTTGTATGCAAACCAATGAATAGGATCGCTATACTCTTCCTTTGCATCTTTATTTTCGGACATGTTTTTTACATCAAGCCCTGCATATTTGTAGTAGATGGTTGTATATCTTCTTTCAAACTTAGCCCCCTTCTCTTGTTGGCGTAACTTTTGATCCCACTTGATACGGAAATTCTGAAGACTTTCGGCATGCAAATTGCTTGCCATTCCATTCACCTTGATATCAAAATCGACCATATAACCCGATTCGGGAAGTGAATACTCAAAGTCGATATACCTATCATTTGTATAACCCAAACGCATCGTTAGGGTTTTACCATCGTTCGACAAGATTGGAGTAAAGGTTTCGCTCTCAGTATTCAGCCTTACACTTTTATTGTTGAATAGCTCTAAATTGAACCTTGCTTCATCGCCTCTAAAAAGAAACAGTGTGTCTTTGTCGTATCTTTTATACTCTTTCAACTCTGCCGAGTAGATCCATCCACCTTTAGTAGAAACCATCAAACGAACTTCATCGTTTTCGATAGTAATGAGCTCCTCTTTAGCAGTTTTATCAGCAGACGACGCCATAAACGAAGATGTATCATCGTCAGCCACTTCAGCTTCTGCCACATCTACCACCTCAACGGCTGTAGTATCTTCAGAAACAGATGTGTCTCCACCAAAAAAATCGGTAAGAGCACTTGCCTCACCATCATTAAGTGTATCAGTTATAGTTAGTTGTTCAGCCTCCAATTGAGCTCTTGCCTGCTCTACCTGCTGAATTGAATCTTGCAATCTTTTACGCTCACGCAATTGCTCTTCACTTGGTTGTTGTGTGAGTGTAAAAACAATCATTACAACTGCGATGAGAAGAAAACCGGTAATAGTATTTTTATCCATTTGTACTTTATATTGCTACTATGCTATAATTAGATATAGCTTATAGTGCTATTTTTAATTTACTTTTTATTGTTATTATTTATTATTGCAGACATAAAACTCATAAACAGAGGATTGGGTGCAATAACTGTGCTGCTGTATTCAGGGTGAAATTGTGTTCCAACAAACCATTTTAAACCAGGAACCTCTATCACCTCCACCAAGTCTGAATCGGGATTAAACCCAGTAAATGTCATGCCCTTTTTCTCAAACTCCTCTTTATACTTATTATTAAATTCATAGCGATGACGATGTCTCTCTGAAATTAACTCTTTACCATAAGCATTGTATGTAATTGAGCCCTTCACCAGTCGACAATCGTAACTACCCAGACGCATAGAAGCACCCCTGCTAGTAATATTTTTTTGATCTTCCATCAAATCTATCACCTTGTGAGGCGATTTAGAGTCCATCTCTGCTGAGTTTGCACCTTCTAGCCCCAACACATTGCGAGCATACTCTATCACCATACACTGCATACCCAAACATATACCAAATGTAGGTATATCATTTTCGCGGGCATAAGTAACGGTGGTAAACTTACCCTCCACACCTCGCTGACCAAATCCTGGTGCTACCACAATACCGTCAGCATCCTTAAGAAACTCCTCCACATTTTCGGGTGTAATGTTTTCAGATTGAATAGCTTCAAACTCCAACACCCTATCATGATAAATAGCAGCTTGCGACAACGACTCGTTGATAGATTTGTAAGCATCTGGCAGCTCAGCATATTTGCCAACCAATTTGATAACCACCTTCTTAGTAGCATTGCGCATCTTCTCAAGAAAGTCTGTCCAAGCACTCAGAGTGGGCTTTTCGCCAATAGGCATACCCATTTTTTTGAGCACCACCTCATCCATCAACTGATCTCTCATCATAAGAGGCACCTCGTATATTGTTGGCACATCAATCGACTGCAACACTGAATCTTGCTTAACATTACAAAAAAGTGCTACTTTATGAAATATCTCTTCATTCAAATCCTTTTCGGTTCTCAACACCAACATATCTGGTTGTATACCTTGCGACTGAAGCTCCTTAACAGAGTGCTGTGTAGGTTTTGTTTTCAACTCACCTGCAGCAGCAATATATGGCACATAAGTAAGATGAATAACCAAACTTTTGTCGCCTAGCTCCCAGCGCAACTGACGCACACTCTCTAGAAAGGGCAACGACTCGATATCACCAACAGTTCCACCAATTTCGGTAATTACAAAATCGAACTTGTTTTTGATACCCAATTGCTTTACATTTCTCTTTATCTCATCGGTTATATGAGGTACCACCTGCACAGTTTTGCCCAGGTAATCGCCCTTACGCTCCTTATTTATCACATTCTGATATACACTACCAGTTGTAATATTATTCTCTCTTGTTGTTTGAATATTTAAGAAACGCTCGTAATGACCCAAATCTAAATCAGCCTCATGCCCATCTACAGTAACAAAGCACTCGCCATGTTCATATGGATTCAGGGTTCCTGGATCGACATTTATATATGGATCAAACTTTTGGATGGTTACCTTATAACCTCTTGATTGTAAAAGCTTTCCAAGTGATGCTGCAATTATTCCTTTTCCTAAAGAAGAAACTACGCCACCTGTAACGAAAATGTATTTTGTATCAGCCACAATATGGATTTTTTTAGAACTTATTTTTAAAGTTGCAAATGTACAAAAAAATATCAACCTCTCTCATCTTTTTATCTACAATAGAGCGACGAATGAGTCTATAAACGTTAAAACAAAGCAAGAGTACACCCAATAGTCATCTAACTATAAAGCTTCTCTGCCTCTCTCAAAAAAGAACATACTAACTATACTACCCCTCACCTAATTGGTGGTGCTGCACCTCTATCAGGTTCATGTTTTCGCACTTCATTATTTTCCCTGGAAAGTTCTCCACAATCGAATAGTTGTGAGTAGACATTATCACAGCAGCCTCTTTTTCAGAAATAGTGTGTAGGAGCTCTACAATCTGGTTGCCAGTTTCGGGGTCGAGGTTTCCTGTAGGCTCATCAGCCAATATCAACGCAGGTGAATTGAGCAATGCCCTTGCTATCACAACGCGCTGCTGCTCACCACCCGATAGCTCGTGAGGCATTTTGTACGCTTTGTTTTGCATATTCACCTGCTCTAACACCTCATTTATTCTGTCTTTTATCACCTTTTTGTTTTCCCAACCAGTAGCTTTCAAAACAAACTCCAAGTTTTTCTCTACCGATCTATCAATAAGCAATTGAAAATCTTGAAACACAATTCCTATCTTACGACGCAAAAAAGGGATGTTTTTTCTTTTCAGCACCGATAGGTCATAATCAAACACCCAAGCCTCGCCTTCTTCAATGGGAAGCTCAGCATATATACTTTTCAGAAGAGTGCTTTTTCCGGAGCCTACTCTCCCTACCACATATAAGAAATCGTTTCGGTTCACTTCAAAATCCACATCTTTAAGTATAGTATTTTCTTCTATATTCAAAGATACGTTGCTATATCGTATGAGGGGTTTTTCTTTCATCATCTATTTAAAAAATTTGATAGTAAGCGGATACTCCCAATACTCACCATTGCTGGCTTTTATGGCAGCTTTTACTACTACTACTATTAAAACTATAAATAAAACTAGAAGCAACGGAATTCCTATTATAGTTATTGTCATCACTGCTGCATATATAGCATAACTTACAATTAGGTTAAGAATATTCTTACCATGCCTATCCACCTCTGCACTATTATCTTTATTTATTGCCCATAAAACTATAGGTATCACAACACCTACAAAAAAGGTAAATAAGCTGGCAAACATAGATAGATGCATCAACATCAAATAGTTATTTTGTGTCATTCCAAAAAGAGGATTTCTCTGCGAACGCGAATAGCCCCTATTATCATTATGACCAGAATAACGCCTATTATCGTCAGCCAACACCTTGGCCTTCTCGCGCTGATACTCCTCCTCAGTAATACTGCCCTTCTCTCTTAACTCATCTAATATTTTAAGATCTTCGTATTTCATAACTTTATAGTTTAAATTGAGTTTGCACTGAATTGTTATCCAGTTCTGCATTATATACCATAAACTTCAAGGCAATTTATAGACGAATGCTAATTATAGGGCTCTTTCAGTCCTATTTCTCAAGCAACCCATCTATCACCTGCACCATTTCGTTAAACTCATCCATCTCAAAAAGGCGAGTCAACATCACAATCCTGCCATCTCTATCAATAATCACATTACGCGTAATGCCAGCCTTCTCCTCGGCATACAACTTAAATATCTCTGCCTCGGGGTCGAGCCCTATCGGATAGGTAACACCAGTCTTCTCAATCAGTTCATTTATCTTCTCCACCGGCTCTTCTCTATCAATACCATAGAGCGCAAAATCGGCATTGTCTTTATGCTTTGCCCAAATATCGCTTTCGATATAAGGCATCTCTTTGCGACAAACACCACACCAACTAGCAGTAAACTGCAACATCACCACCTTGCCTCTCAACGACGACAACTGTACACGTTCGCCATTTGACAAAGTCATTTCAAAATCAGGAGCCATATCACCCACCTTCACAATGTAGCCCCTTCCATCATCAGCACTTTCAGAGGCTTCACCTTCAAGCAACGCCTCTCTGTTCAACTCCTCGTTTGTCTTCTCCCGACTATCCGATTTGTTACCCGTACAACTCATCAGTACAAAAACAGACAAACACGCCATTAAAAAATAGTTCTTTGAAAACATAATCCTATCGTTTTTTATAATTCATATTATAAGAGACACCTCTATCTTATCCTTTAAGCCCTACATATTTATTTTTTAGGCCTCACATACACATAAAACAGTGCAATTATAGTAGCACTCATCGATCCCATAGCATCGGCAATAAAATCGTACAAATCGCCACTCCTAGCAAAAAAATTTTCCTGTGCCACTTCAATCAATCCACCATATATTACAGGTATCACCAATCCAAACAAAAGCCATCTATACCCATTTGGTTTGCCTTTATGTTTCAAATAATAATCGACAAACACAGCAGCCGAAAGTGCAAAAAACATCGCAAAGTGGACCAATTTGTCATATTGAAACACCTTTTTTGGAACTGGAATAGAGTCTACATCTATAATACAGGTGAGGTAGAAAATAACTAAAGCTATTAACCCTGGAAATATTATATATCTTATCGATGATCGCATATTATATTACAACTAAAAATGATTCCTAAAAGGGCATAAAGGTAGCAATTTTAGAAACATATAACTAAAACAGAGGCTTATTTTCGTAAAAAAGTAGTTCCTTTGTTATAATACAAAGATATATCACAAACCAAACTTATAGAAATCGACTCAATAATGAAAAAGCATTTCCTTATTGTACTCAGTACAATTATCTGTTTATCTACTTTAGCAACAGCGCAAAAGCCAACAACCAAAGATAGACATTTTGAAATAAACAAAAACATAGACATCCTTACAACCATCATTAAAGAGATAGATCTTTTTTATGTTGACAGCATAGATGTTGACAAAGTTGTGAATAGAACCATCAACTCCATGTTGGCACAACTCGACCCCTACACAGTGCATATCTCGGAAGAAGAGATGGGCGACCTAAAATTTATGACCACAGGCGAGTATGCTGGCATTGGCTCTATCATCTCTTATCAAGATAGCAATGTAGTAATAAATGAGCCATACCGCAACCTTCCTGCCGATAAAAGTGGATTAAAAGCAGGTGATATCATCCTAAAAATAGACGATAAAGATGCTACCAATTTAAATGTGCAAGAGGTAAGCAATCTATTGAAAGGCAAGCCAGGCACCACATTGGCAATCACTGTGAAACGGCCAGGAGAGAAAAAGGAGAGAGTCTTTAAAGTTGTTAGAGAAAAAATAGCCATCCACCCCATCTCTTATGCTGCTATAGTTGACAACAATATTGGCTATATCCATTTCGACACATTTACAGAAGATGGAGCACAGGAGGTGAAGAACTCAGTATTGAGCCTAAAAGAGCAAGGTGCCCAATCGCTCATCCTTGACCTTCGTGGCAATGGTGGCGGAATTTTGGAAGAGGCTGTAAGAATAGTAAACCTCTTTGTGCCAAAAGGACAAGAAGTAGTTTCAACCAAAGGAAAAATAAAACAGTGGGACCGCGTAGTAAGCACCACAGAACAACCCATCGATAGCATTATACCCTTAGTAGTACTTATCGACAACACATCGGCCTCTGCATCCGAAATTGTGGCAGGCACACTGCAAGACCTCGACAGAGCAGTTGTTGTAGGCGACAGATCATTTGGCAAGGGACTTGTACAAACAGTAAGGGAACTCCCCTTTGGATCGAGCCTAAAAGTCACCACATCAAAATATTACATCCCCAGTGGCAGAGGTATTCAAGCCATGGACTACACACACCGCAACCCTGATGGTAGCGTTGGTAGAATTCCCGATAGCCTCACCACCGTGTTTCACACCAGAAATGGCAGAGAAGTACGCGATGGAGGTGGCATCACCCCCGATATCACTATCGAAGAGGCACGCCCAGGCACTATATCATTCTATCTAATGACAGAGAATGTGATTTTTAATTACGCCACACAGTGGGCACAAAATCAAAAGAGCATCCCCTCGGTTGAAGATTTTACCTACACCGACGAGGAGTATGAAGGCTTTAAAGAGTATGTAAAATCTATCGATTTCGAATACGACAGAATAAGCGAAAAGACCCTTAAGTCGTTAAGCGAAGTAATGGAGTTTGAAGGATACATGGACACGGCTGCCGAAGAGTTTAAAGCTCTTGAAGACAAACTAGTGCCCAACCTCGACAGAGACCTAGAAACCTTTAAAGATGAGATAAAAAGTCTCATATCAAGGGAGATAGTGAAACGCTATCACTACAAAGAGGGTGCTATGCAAGAGATGCTAAAAACAGATAAAGTTTTCGACAAAGCATTGGAAGTGCTCAACAATGAAGAGCTATACAAAAAAACCCTGCAGCCCCCTGTAGTAGAAGAAGAAGAGGGCACACTGGAAATTCAAGAGCTCAAAGAGAGAGTGAAAGAGGAGTATGTGGTGGAATAAAAAATCTTGATGATTTTGATGTAATATAATTTTACGCTTGCTTTATAGAGCTGTAATAAATAAAGGGAAAAAAGCTGTGCACTGGACGGTGTGTGGCTTTTTTGTAGTTGGGTGGTGATGGTGGGCTGAATTGCCTCTTCAAGCTTATTCAGCATAAATATACGTGAGTGTGTTTTTTAAAAGCTATTTGATGCTCTTGAATTCTTCAATCAGTTATGGTGTAAAAAAATCCTACACATTATTTAATCACAAATATTCTTTGCATTTCTTCATTCTTTC
>DUVZ01000280.1 GCA_012840785.1 Bacteroidales bacterium | reverse complement strand
GCTACTATTGGAAACTTAGCCTTCTTTACGATGTCTATTAATACATCCATTCCGTAGTCAAACTCATGGTTACCTAAAGTTATTGCGTCGTATTGAAGCAAATTCATAGCTTCTATTTCAACCTCACCTTTAAAAAGATTGAAGTAGGGGGTTCCTTGTAAAAAATCGCCTGCATCGATGAGGAGTACGTTGTCGTTTTCGTTACGCATTTTTTCAACATAGGCTGCTCTTCTAACAACGCCGCCCAAGTCGGGGTTGTATTTGTCGGTTTCTGGAACTGGCTCTATTCTACTGTGTGTATCGTTGGTGTGAAGTATAACAATATTTTGTGACTGTAAGCCAATTGCTATACCAAGGAGAATTATTGGTGTTAAAATATATCGTTTCATATCTTTTTGTTTGTTTATTCAATTGTTATTCTACCATCAAGTTGCGATGAGATTTGTTTGCCTTCAGCTGTCTGTTCGCGCACATAGTCTATCATAACATCACGTAGTGTAATGCCTGTATTGTTTATCGATACTGCATCTTGAAATGCTTTCATGTTGTCGTTGCCATCGGCTAGATAGTCGATAGTTACTACATTGTATATTTTGTCTATTTCTATGGATTTGCCATCTAATGAAGCACTCTTTAGTTTTCTGTCGCTTATTGTTAGACGAGCATTTGATGAGATGCCTGCACCCCCAATACGCGCATAAGCTTCAAATATTTTGATAAGGTCTTCACCTTTAACTTCTAAGAATGTAATAGTGTTGTCGAAAGAGTACACTTCAAACAAGTTGCCAAGTGTGAGGTCTCCTTTGGGTAAGGTGGATCTGTGTCCGTTTACATTCATAATTGAAACATCAGCTCCGCCTTCCATGTTTTGGTCTCCATAAGCCTTCATCACATCTGACGTTAGATTGGTGAGCAAGCTCTCTGGACGTCCTTTTTGCATAAACTCTGACGATGTTCCTATCACTTCGTTCATCTGTTTGTCTAGAGTAACTTTGTATTTATCAACAAATGCTTGCATTTCGGCATGAGTGCCTTGCTCTTGGCTCATCTCTACTATTTGCCCCGAAATGTTTGCTATAACATATTGAGGTGCTACTCTTTCTGCTTGCTGATGTTTGTCTACTTGTTTGTAGCTGTTACACGATACAACTAATAGTGTTGTAAGTGTGTATAAAATCCATTTATATCTCATAATATATAATCTAATAAAATGTGGTTTCTCACTTCTGTTTTTAAGTGAAAGTATATCGTTCATCAAAAATAATAATTTTATGTCACTCTTGCACTACTATTGTTGCAATTATACTTAAAACCGTAAACGGGGTGGGTATGTTCATTGGGTTGTGATAATTTATTATACTCGTCGAGTTTTATATTGAGTTATTTAGAATGTACTGATTATAATAACGCTTGTTATATTGGATAAGTGTTTTAAAGAAAACCAATTAATGTAACATCTGCTCAACAATATGCTTTAAAATGTTAGTAATAAAAGATAGGTGGTTTATTTTTTTGGATATTGGAATAATAAAATTAATTTTGCACCTCTGAACTAAATTAATGAAACTATTCTAAATCGTTTGATTTTCAAACGTCAATGTTTCTTCAAGATTAAAATAGAATTAATAATTAACATAATAAATAAATCATTGGGATGAATGTAACGCTCAATAAATCTGATAATGTAAACGGTGTTATCTCTATAGAAATGGAGAGAGCCGATTTTCAAGGAAATGTAGATAAATCGTTGAATCAATATCGACGTCAAGCAAGTATACCTGGTTTTCGTCCAGGCAAAGTGCCGATGGGGGTAGTAAAGAAACTTTATGGCTCAGCTGTTTTGGCAGAGGAGGTTAATAAGTTGATAAATTCAACTTTGTCTAACTATATTCAAGAAAACAAACTTCCTATTTTGGGAGAACCATTACCAAAAGAGGATCCAGAAAAGGAACTTGATCTTGAAAAAGATGAAAAGTTTACTTTTGAGTTTGAAATAGGTCTTGCTCCTGAGTTTGACTTAACGTTTGACAAAGAGACTGCTTTGCCACTATACAAGGTAGCGCTTGAAGACGAGTTGTTTGAAAAACAGATGGAGGGTTATAAGCAAAACTTTGGTACATACGACAAGATTGAGGAGTCGGCACTAGAGACTGACCTTATAAAAGGTAAAGCTGTAGAGTTGGAAAACGGTGAGCCTAAAGAAGATGGTATAGTTGTTGAAAATGCAATATTGATGCCTTCGTACATTAAAAACGATGAGGAGACAAAAAACCGCTTCGTTGGTGCAAATGCTGGTGATGAGGTGATTATCAATCCTAAGAAAGCTTACGATAATGAGGCTGAAATTGCTTCATTCTTAAATATTAAAAAAGAGGATGTTGCTGAGGTTGACTCAGACTTCAAACTTAGTATTGAAGAGATAACACGTTTCAAAGAGGCCGAATTGAACCAAGAGTTGTTTGATAAAGTGTTGGGCGAAGGTGTTGCTACAGATGAAGAGACATTTAGAGCAAAGGTTAAAGAGGAGTTGAGCAAACAGTTTGCCCCCGATGCCGACTATTTCTTTATGAAAGAGGTGAGAAAGGCTATTCTTGAGAAAATGGAGGGGGTTGAATTTCCAGAAGCATTTTTGAAAAAATGGTTGAAACTAACCAACGAAGAGGCAACTGATGAATTGATAGAGCAAGATTTCCCTAACATACTTAACGATATAAAATATCAGATTGCCAAAGACAAGATTGTTACTGACAATGATATTAAAACCGAAGCTTCGGATGTACAAGAGCTTGCTTCGCAAGTAGCTCAATCACAGTTTGCACAATATGGAATGAGTAATCTTCCTGCAGAGATGTTGCAAGACTATGTGAAGAGAATGCTTGAAAATGAAGAGACAGTAAAAGGTCTGTTTGCAAGAGTAGTTGAAAACAAAATTGTTGAGTGGATGAAAGAAAATATTACTGTTGAGGAGATTGAAATTAAATCGGAAGAGTTCTCAAAAGTAATTGCAGCCGAAAACCAACAAATTGAAAAGACTCAAGAAGAGGTAGAAGAAGCAGCAGAAGAGGAAAACGAAAGTGGAGAAGAGGAAACTAAGTAGAAAAACTAGAAGCTAACTCTCCAGTTTTTTAAATATAGCGCAGAAGGCTTTTACAGTTGAAAAGCAATTACAAAGTTGAATCGTAGAATTTGTAAATTAAATTCTTAACTTTGTTACTTGTATGTTTCTAACGGGTGGAAGCTTTCTGCTTTTTTATCGTTGAGCCATAATAATAAAAACAACTGTTTTTACACAGTGTGTATCTAACAGTGGTAGTATAAAAACAACAACAGCAATCTAAGGATTGGATTAAGAATAAAATTATGAGTAAAGATTTTAGAAATTACGCAGTACATCATTTAGGAATGAATGGCCTGGCTTTGGATGATTACACAAGAATAACAAGTAAAACAGCAGGTCCTGGAATTACTAGCGACTTTATCTCGCCCACCATTATTGAAGAGCGTCAGTTGAATGTTGCACAAATGGACGTGTTCTCGCGTTTGATGATGGATAGAATTATTTTTCTAGGCACGCAGATAAACGACTATACAGCCAATGTAATTCAAGCTCAGTTGCTTTATTTAGACTCTGCCGATACTGGTAAAGATATTTCTATATATATCAATTCACCTGGTGGTTCGGTATATGCTGGATATGGTATTTATGATACAATGCAATTTATATCAAGTGATATAACAACAATTTGTACAGGTATTGCAGCATCGATGGCAGCTGTATTGCTAGTTGCAGGAACTGAAAAGAAACGCTTTGCTTTGACTCACTCTCGTGTGATGATTCATCAACCACTAGGTGGTGTGCAAGGGCAGGCTTCGGATATAGAGATTACTGCACGAGAAATAGCGAAGGTGAAACAAGAGCTGTTTACTATTATTTCTAATCATTCGGGCAAACCCATTGAAGATGTGGCACGCGACTCTGACAGAGATTTCTGGATGACAGCGGCTGAAGCTAAAGAGTATGGAATGGTAGATGATGTACTTGTAAGAAAAAAGAAAGATAAAAAATAGTAAGTAAGAGCTAATTGTAGAATGGCAAAGAAAAATCCTAATAAAAATTACTGCAGCTTTTGTGGTAGACCCGATAGTGAAGTAAATTTATTGATTGCGGGAGTAACAGGTCATATATGTGATATGTGTGTTGATCAAGCTCACGGTATTGTTGAAGAGTCGGTAAAAAAGCCTTCAAAATCAGAGCCTGACTTCACATTGAACAGTCTGCCCAAACCAATAGAGATAAAATCGTTTGTAGACCAATATGTGATTGGTCAAGATGATGCAAAACGCTATCTATCTGTGGCAGTTTACAACCATTATAAGCGTTTGTTGCAAATAGATGTTGAGGATGATGTTGAGATTGAAAAATCGAACGTTATCATGGTTGGTTCTACTGGAACTGGCAAAACACTTCTTGCACGCACAATAGCAAAGATGCTGAAAGTGCCGCTAACTATTGTTGATGCTACGGTGCTGACAGAGGCTGGCTATGTGGGTGAGGATATAGAGAGTATTCTTACCAGATTGTTGCAAGCTGCCGACTATGATGTGCCTACTGCTGAAAGAGGTATCGTTTTTATTGATGAAATAGATAAAATTGCTCGCAAGAGCGATAACCCTTCCATTACACGCGATGTGAGTGGTGAGGGGGTTCAACAAGGGCTTTTGAA
This sequence comes from Bacteroidales bacterium, assembly GCA_012840785.1. Classification (GTDB taxonomy): domain Bacteria; phylum Bacteroidota; class Bacteroidia; order Bacteroidales; family Dysgonomonadaceae; genus UBA2632. The sequence goes on along the minus strand of DUVZ01000280.1, from coordinate 10,041 downwards.
ACTGTTGGAGGGTTCTATTATAAATGTTCCACCTCAAGGAGGACGCAAGCATCCAGATCAGAAAATGATTCCTGTTGATACTAAGAATATTCTTTTTATCTGTGGTGGTGCATTTGATGGTATTGAAAGAAGAATTGCTCAACGTCTCAACACACGTGTGGTGGGATATTCTGCAAGCAAAGATACTGCTAATATAGATCGTAGCAACTTGATGCAATATATTACTCCATTAGATTTAAAATCTTTTGGACTAATTCCAGAAATTATTGGGCGACTACCAGTGCTTACCTATCTGAATCCATTGGACAAGAATGCACTGATGCGAATTTTGACCGAACCAAAGAACTCTATCACAAAACAGTATATAAAGCTGTTTGAGATGGATGGCATAAAACTCACTTTTGATGAGGATGTTTATGAGTTTATTGTTGATAAAGCTCTCGAATTTAAGTTAGGAGCACGTGGTTTACGCTCTATTGTAGAGGCTATAATGATGGACGCTATGTTTTTGATGCCAAGTGAGAATGAAAAAGAACTACATGTTACACATGAATATGCGGTTAACCAATTTAAAAAGTCAAATATAGAAAGTTTGCGAGTGGCATAGAGGGAGTGTGTCAGATAAGATAAATGCATCTTTCTGACAACATAAACTTATGAAGTTGAAATTTAGAAACCGCTCTTGAGTACAAATTAAGTGCAAAAAGGATGGTTAGTGTATTTTGTTGTCAAAAAACAGTGCGTAAAATAGGGAAAACTCCATTTTTAACAATCTCTTTTTTTTATAATCAATTTTTATCTCTTACCTTAGTCTAAAATTAATACTACGGAAGTTTAAAAGATTAAGGTGATTTTATGATAGATGATAAAAGATCATGTCAAACAGAAAATAAAATTCCATATAATTATGAAAAAGACAAAGAGATGTTACACAAAAAATTAAAGCAATTTTTTGGCTTCGACACATTTAAAGGTAATCAAGAAGGAGTCATAGAAAGCATATTGAACAAAAAGGATACATTTGTGCTAATGCCTACAGGAGGGGGTAAGTCCTTGTGTTATCAATTGCCTGCACTAATGCTTGAGGGAACAGCTATTGTTATTTCGCCACTTATTGCATTGATGAAAAATCAAGTAGATGCAATTAGAAATAATAACGAAGACGATAGTGTAGCGCACTTTCTCAACTCCTCGCTGAACAAATCAGAAATAGAAAAGGTGAAAGAAGATATAACAGCAGGTAAAACCAAGCTGCTGTATGTAGCACCCGAGTCTCTCACCAAACAGTCTAATATCGATTTCTTGCGCCAAGTACCTATATCATTTTATGCAGTAGATGAGGCTCACTGTATATCTGAGTGGGGTCATGATTTTAGGCCTGAGTATAGAAGAATAAGAGCTATTATAAATGAAATAGGAGAGAAGCCAGTGATTGCTCTCACAGCCACTGCTACTCCTAAGGTTCAAGATGATATTCAAAAGAATTTAGGGATGATTGATGGCGCTGTATTTAAGTCATCGTTCAATAGACCCAACTTGTATTACGAAGTGCGACCGAAAACTAAAAATGTTGACGGCGATATAATAAGATATATCCTTTCTCAGAAAGGAAAATCGGGAATAGTATACTGTTTAAGTAGGAAGAAAGTAAATGACTTTGCTGAAATACTGCAAGCCAACAACATTCCTGCTCTGCCCTACCATGCTGGTATGGACCCTGCTACAAGGAGTGTCAACCAAGATGCTTTTTTAATGGAAGATGTTGATGTAATAGTTGCAACTATTGCATTTGGGATGGGCATTGATAAGCCTGATGTGCGTTATGTAATTCATTACGATATTCCTAAAAGCCTTGAGGGGTATTACCAAGAGACAGGCCGTTCGGGACGTGACGGAGGGGAAGGAAGTTGTATTACATTTTATGCGTTACAAGATTTACAAAAATTAGAAAGATTTATGCAGGGGAAACCCGTTGCAGAACAAGAGATAGGTCGACAACTACTCAATGAAACAGCATCGTATGCTGATACATCTATTTGCCGAAGGAAGTTTCTCTTACATTATTTCGGAGAAGATTATGAACAGAGTAATTGTGGACAATGTGATAACTGTTTAAATCCAAAAATTAAAGTGGAAGCAAAAGAACAATTAATTACGGTTTTAGAAGCAATAAAAGTGCTAAAAGAGAAACATAAAACCGATTATATTATCAATTTTCTTAGAGGTCAAGAGACTTCAGAAATTGAAACATTTGGACATGATAAACTAGAAGAGTTTGGTTCAGGAGATGATGAGGATGCTATATTGTGGGATACGGTAATTCGTTATGCATTAATAGAACATTATCTAAGCAAGGATATTGATAATTATGGACTACTAAAGATAACAAAGAAAGGGAAAGACTTTTTAAAGAAACCCGTTTCTTTTAAGATAACCAAAGACGACTTTTCAGATATGGAAGAAAACATGGACGATGAAGATTTAATGCTTGGTGGAGGTGGAGGTGGAGGTGGAGGTGCTGTTGACCCAGCACTATTCTCGATGATGAAAGATTTGAGGAAAAAGCTCTCTAAAAAGCTTGATGTGCCACCCTATGTAATTTTCCAAGACACATCGCTTGAGGCAATGGCAGCTACTTATCCAATAAAGATAGAGGAGTTGCAAAATATGCCTGGTGTAGGTGCTGGAAAAGCAAAGAGATATGGAAAAGATTTTGTGGAGCTGATAAAAAAGCATGTGGACGAGAATGAAATTGAACGTCCAGAAGATTTGCGTGTAAGAACAGTTCCTAATAAATCGAAATTGAAGGTTTCTATTGTTCAGGGTATCGACCGTAAGGTAGCTCTTGACGATTTAGCCGAATCTAAAGGACTAGAGTTTGACGAACTTCTTGCAGAAATAGAAGCAATTGTATATTCTGGAACAAAAATTAATATTGACTACTTTTTAAATGAAGTGTTAGACCCAGATATTCTAGACGATATATATGCCTATTTTCAAGAAGCGGAAAAAGACAGTATAGATGATGCAGTTGAAGAGTTGTCTGAATATGAGGAGGAAGAGATAAGATTAGTTAGAATTAAGTTCTTGTCTGATATGGGCAACTAATCTCTTTGTTGTTATAATAATATGCTTTCAGCTTTAGCCTATTTGTGATTTTTCCACTAAGTGCATAGATGGAGGTATATGACTTTAGTTTATTAGAAAATTTAGTTCTAATAGATACTTTGAAGTGAACGAAAAATCAGTTGTATGTTACTAAATAAAATCAATAGTCCTGAAGACCTTAAGGATTTAACTATGAGTCAGCTCATTACAGTATGTGACGAGCTGAGAGAGTTTATAATAGACCATTTATCACACAATCCAGGACATTTTGCTTCTAGTTTAGGCACAGTTGAGTTGACTGTTGCTCTTCACTATTTATACAACACACCTTTCGATAGATTAGTGTGGGATGTGGGGCATCAGGCTTATAGCCATAAAATATTGACTGGCCGTCGTGATAAGTTTCACACCAATCGAAAGTTTGGAGGCTTGTCGGGCTTTACAGATCCTAAAGAGAGTGAGTACGATTCATTTATTGCTGGACATGCCTCTACCTCTATTTCCGCAGCATTGGGTATGGCTGTGGCTGCAAATCTTCAGGACCAAGTGAAGCAACATGTGGTTGCAATAATTGGCGATGGTGCAATGACAGGAGGATTGGCTTTCGAGGGATTGAACAATGCTTCGTCGCAACCAAACAATCTGCTCATTATTTTAAACGATAATGATATGTCGATTGATGCTAATGTAGGGGGTATGAAGAACTTGGTGAAAATGACTTCCTCTTCTACATACAATAGAATGCGTTATGGTATTTATAAGCAGTTTAAACGTAGAAATCTTATCAATGATGAGAAGAAGAATTTTATATTGCGCTTCAATAATAGTTTAAAGTCAATAATAACTCGACAGCAAAATATATTTGAAGGCCTTAATATACGCTACTTTGGTGTTGTTGATGGTCACGACTTGCCTTCGCTTGTTCGTGTTTTAAGTAATATAAAAGATATGACAGGCCCCAAGCTATTGCATATCCGCACTACTAAAGGTAAGGGATACAAACCAGCAGAAGACTCAGCAACTATATGGCATGCTCCCGGATTGTTTAACAAAGAGACTGGCGAGCGTATAAGTAAGTCTAAAAACGGACAGCCTCCAAAGTATCAAGATGTGTTTGGGCATACCTTAACAGAGATGGCAGAAGCTAATGAGAAGATTGTAGGCGTTACACCTGCTATGCCCACAGGATGCTCGATGGTGTATATGATGGAGAGGTTTCCAAATAGAGCTTTTGATGTGGGAATTGCTGAGGCACATGCAGTTACATTCTCGGCGGGAATGGCAAAAGAAGGACTTATACCATTCTGTAATATATACTCTTCTTTTATGCAACGTGCTTATGATCAGGTAATTCATGATGTTGCACTTCAGAGCCTTAAAGTTGTAATCTGTCTAGACAGATCGGGGCTAGTGGGTGAAGATGGAGCTACTCATCATGGTACTTTTGATATGGCTTACTTGCGTTTTATTCCCAACTTAGTTATATCAGCACCCTACAACGAGCATGACTTACGAAATCTTATGTACACTGCTGTTTATGGAAATTCTGGTCCGTTTGTAATAAGATATCCAAGAGGACAGGGTGAACTTGTGGAGTGGAGGAACAAGATGGAAATCCTTCCAATAGGTAAGGGTAGGAAATTGAAAGATGGTAAAGATATTGCACTGCTTTCAATTGGCACTATTGGCAACACTGCAGCATCTGCTATAGAAAAAGCGAAAGCGCATGATATGGATATTGCTCACTACGATATGTTGTTTTTGAAGCCTCTGGATGAAGAGCTTTTAAAAGAAGTTGCCGAAAATTATAGCACTATAGTTACTATAGAAGATGGATCTATAGAAGGAGGTATGGGAAGTGCCGTATTAGAGTTCTTTGCTGATAATGGATATAACAACTTAAGCGTTTATCGTTTAGGGATTGAAGATGAGTTTGTTACTCATGGCTCGATAAATGACTTGTTGCATTATTGCAAACTAGATGAAGAGGGAATTCTTGAATCATTGCTGAAAATTAAAAAATAAAGAAGCTAGGGTTATAGGTATAAGTATATGAGAATAATAATTGCTGGTGCTGGAGCTGTTGGTACTCATTTAGCAAAATTGCTAGTGCAAGAGAATCATGACATTGTTTTAATGGATGAGGACAGAGAACGATTAAACACAATTAAAGACAATGTAGAGCTCTTGCCTCGTGTTGGGAATTGCACTTCGTTGAAAGACCTTACAGAAGCCGAAGTAAGGGATACAGATCTTTTTATTGCTGTAACTACTGAAGAGTCAAAAAACATAACTGCATGTTTGCTTGCATCTAACTTAGGTGCAAAGAAAACACTTGCGCGGATTGACAATTACGAATACTTGCTGCCAAAGAATATAGAGTTTTTTGAAAGGTTGGGTGTAAACTCTATGATTTACCCAGAGATGATGGCAGCCAAAGAGATTGTATCTGCTCTCAAAAATCCATGGACTAGGGTTTGGTGGGAGCTATGTAACGGGTCTATTATTTTGTCGGGTGCAAAAATTAGAGAGAATTCTCCTATTGCAAATCGTCATATTTATGAACTTATTCCAGAAAATAAAAAATTTCACGTGGTTGCTATAAAACGCAATACTCAAACCCTCATTCCTACAGGGAAAGATCAAATATTGTCTGGAGATATTCTATACTTTACTACACTGAGGAAGAATTTAAACGACCTGCCCGAAATTATGGGCAAAACCTCTTTCGAAACAAAAAACATTATTATTATGGGTGGAAGCAGAATTGCTTTACAAACTGTGAAATATCTGCCCGATAATATAAATGTGAAAATTGTAGAAAAAGACCGAGAACGTGCAGAGATGTTGGTAGAGAAAACACCTTCTAATGTGACTGTATTTCTTGGCGATGGGCGTGATACTGAACTATTGGTGAATGAAGGAATAGGGGAGGCGGATGCTTTTCTTGCCCTTACAGGAAACTCTGAGGCAAATATTCTTGCCTGTATTGCTGCAAAACAGCACGGTGTGAAGAAAACTATAGCTGAAGTTGAAAATTTAGACTATATAAGTCTTGCCGAAAAGTTTGATATAGGGTCAGTTATCAATAAAAAGTTTATTGCAGCTAGTAAGATATACGAATTGCTTTTACAAGCTGATGCTTCAAATATAAAAAACTTGGCATTTGCTAATGCAAATGTGGGAGAGGTGATAGCTCATCCAAACTCAAAAGTGACTAAGAAAATAATTAAAAATCTTAAGCTCCCTTCCGATATTACGTTTGGTGCGCTTATTAGAAATGGAGAGCCAATGCTTGTTGACGGTGAAACACTAATTGAACCTTACGACCAAGTTGTGGTGTTCTTTTTAAACCGTTCGATGAAGAATATCGAGAATCTTTTTAATTAAAAATGTTTGGATACTCTTTTGTACTGATTAAAAACAATAAATACTTACTTTATGTCAATCATACTCGACTTTGTCTTTGACTATGAAGTCATTCCTGATACTGAGAGTTGAAAGTGCTTTGAAAAGTGTGTAATATTTGCATGCACTTGTTTTTTATTCCAGAGTTTTGGAATTAGCCGACTATTATCAAACTTGCTATATTTATTACTATTGTGTTTCAATAAAAAAAAGACCACTTCTTATTAGAAGTAGTCTTTCTGTATGTTTGTAGTATAAGATACTCTTAATATCTTTTCTTTTTGATACGTGCTTTTTTACCACGTAATTTACGTACATAGTAAACTTTGTTTCTACGTACTTTACCTTCGCTATTAACAGTGATGCTCTCGATAAAAGGAGAGTTCACTGGGAAGATTCTTTCTACACCAATATTATCAGACATTTTACGTACTGTAAAACGTTTGTTATCTCCAGTACCACTAATTTTCAATACAACACCTCTGTAGAGCTGGATACGCTCTTTAGTGCCTTCAACAATACGGTATGCAACCGTAACTGTGTCACCACTTTTGAATTTTGGGAATTCTTTCTTTTCATTTTCGAAAGACTCCACTGCTACCTTCATTAAATCCATGATTGATAAAGCTTTATGTTAATGTTTAACGTTCTTATAACGCAATATGTCAGAGTTTGTCTCAACAGAGATTGCGCAAAGCGGATGCAAAGATAGTGAAAATTGTTTTACTTGCAAACATGCATTCTCTTTTATTTGCTTCTATGTTAGCTGTATATGTAAATAAAATCAATTGATATGAGCATACTACTATTTTGCGTCTTTCTTTTGTATCTTTGCATTCAAAATAAACTTCTCTATGAATACATTTGAAAATTCTAGTCCACTATTAAAGATTGTATACCTCTTTCTTTTTAGTTTAGTTGGTCTGTTTCTTGCGGGCAGTCTTGTCACTGTCTTAAATGGCTTTGTAGGCGGAGGCTTGATGCAATCAGCCTGGGGAATACGAATAAGTTCGGGTGTACAAATGGTGCTTATGTTTTTGATGCCTGCAATAACATTAGTTGTTTGGAGTGGGGAGAAACCTCTAACTGTTTTAGGACTCCATAGCTCCAATAATTCATCTGTTTTGTACTTCCTTGCATTTGCTATTTTACTTGTTGGAATGCCTTTTATAACATTGCTTTCACAATTAAATCAAATGCTAGTATTGCCCGAGTGGCTCAGTGGTTTGGAGCTATTGATGAGAAACTTTGAAGAGGCTGCACAAGCAACAACTAACTTGCTGTTGGGGGGAACATCTATTTGGGGTTTCCTTGGCAATATCATTTTTATAGGGGCATTTGCTTCTGTGGCAGAAGAGGTTTTTTTTAGAGGTGTGTTGCAAAAACTATTGGGCAAACTGTTTAAAAACCTTCATACTAGTGTATGGTTGGCAGCTTTTATATTTAGCTTGATGCACATGCAATTTTATGGTTTCTTGCCCCGTATTGTATTGGGCGCTATGTTAGGATATCTATTTGTTTATTCAAACAACTTGTGGATACCTATCTTTGTGCATTTCTTAAACAATGCATTGGTTGTTGCATTAAATTTTTTCTTTAAAGAAAACAGTATATATCAGAGTTTAGAAAATCCCTCTATGTCTTTGTCCTTCATTGCTGTAGGTTTTATAAGCTTAGGGTTGCTTATATATCTATTTGTTCTATACAGGGGAAAAGGTGATTATAGGGTTGAAAGAGAATAAAATATCACGATTTAAATTAAATTATATATGTTGCAAATAGATGATACAATTATATCTTTAGACGTTATTGAATCCCAGTTTATATGCGATCTTTGCAAATGTAAAGGTCAATGCTGTGTGGATGGTGAATCGGGAGCTCCGTTGGAAAAAGATGAGAACGATAAAATTAATGAGATTCTCCCAATTATTTGGGACGAACTTTCTCCTGAAGCTCAAGCTCTTATCGAGGTTCAAGGTATATCATACAAAGATTACGATGGTGAACTAGTTACTTCTATTATAAAGGGTGAGGAGTGTGTGTTTACTTACTTTGATGAGGATGGTGTGTGCAAGTGTGTGATAGACAAAGCGTATCGTGAGGGTAGAATAACAGTTCCAAAGCCAATATCTTGTCACCTCTATCCAATACGATTACAGAAATATCCCAATTTTACTGCTGTCAACTATCACAAGTGGTCTGTTTGTAAACCCGCTGTTGAGCTTGGTGAGCGAGAGGGTGTCGAGCTTTATAAGTTTTTGAAAGAACCATTGATAAGAAAGTTTGGTGAAAAATGGTACAATGAGCTGTGCGACACAGTTGAGTTGCTTGAAAAAGAGAAAAAAGAGAAAAAGGAAAAATAACTAGAGGGTAGATTTATTTCACTCTTGTATATTCAGATAGGTTGTGAATTACTTTTTCACTCAATCTATCATAAGCTTGTCTTGTAATTCCTGAAGATACATTCATGCATCTTACATTGCGATGATTCATTAGGCTATTATTACCTAAAGCACCTGCTGAGTCGCAGTAGAGAATGTTGCTGTCATCATTTATCCATTGTTCAAAGGGCTTTGCATCCCATGCAGGCGAAAGCCCTACATTGAACAATATCTTGTGATTGCCCAGTTTGTCAAACTCGTTTTGGTGGAGCAAAACTGTGTTCTTGTTTAAACTACAGATTACAACATCGCTTTTTTTCATCAATTCGGATAATTGAAGAAACTTGAAGCCCTTTTCTTTAGCATCCTCTTTTTCGCTACGTGCAAAGTAGTAAATGTTTGCACCAAAGAAAGAGAGTGCGTCAGCAATCATGCCTCCTATTTTACCTAAACCTACAATTCCGCAATTTAGTTCAGTTATTTCCTGTGGAACTCCATTCCATGGCTTTGCTTGATTTCCATCAGGAGTTGTTTCAAATCCATGTAAGCATCGCACTAGTTCGCTTATAACATATTCTACAACACCCTCATCACCATAGTCTCTAATGCCTGAAACGGTTATGCCTTGTTCATTGGCATAGAGTATGTCTACATTTGCACTTTCTGGTGAGTATAGAGAGCAGCACATACCAATGTACACAACGTTTGGACACTGTTGTAATATCTCTTTAGTTAAGGTTGTAGTGTAGCTCAACAACACTGCATCGGCATCGCCTATTCTTTTGCAAATCTCTTCGTCGTTAGATGGAATGTCGTTATAGAATACAACCTCTTTTGCAAAGTTGTGAAGTTCTTCTTGTGCACTCGAAATCAGGCCTGTTGGCTCTATGGCTACTAGTTTTTCAAACATAGCATAAGTTTTTATATGTAATTCTCTGAATGCTTTTTAGGCATCAGTTTCACTCAATTACTCCAAAAGTATATCCTTCTTTTAGCAACCACTCAATGGAGTGGGGTAGAGCATAGCGTAAGTTTTTTTCTGCCTTCAATGAGTCGTGAAATACTATTATAGAGCCATCGCGAGTATATCTCTTAACATTATCACAGACTTGTATTGGTGTCAATCGGTTGCTATAGTCGCGTG
>DUVZ01000279.1 GCA_012840785.1 Bacteroidales bacterium | reverse complement strand
TATGGCTCATACACTATAAGGGGTGTGATGCCTGACTATCAACTCATCGAGAAGTTGGAGATTGCTCCCGACGATGGTCGATTTATCAATCAACTGGATATGAAGAATGAGAATAAGGTGATTGTATTGGACCGAAAAATTGAAGAAGTGCTTTTTAAAGGTAAATCGGGCATTGGCAATTATGTGAAGGTGGGCGAACTGATGTTTAAAGTGGTAGGCATCAATAGTAAGAAGCTTGATTGGGGAGGTGCAAGAGCATATGTGCCTTTCTCAACTTATCAGATGATATACAATCCGAGTAAAAAATTTAGTGAAATTACTTTTACGGTGGAAGGCTTGGAGACGAAAGAGCAAAACGAGGCGTTTAATGAACGACTGCGTGAAGATATGGGCCGCAGCTTGAATTTTGCTGCCGAAGATAAGCAGGCGCTCTATGTAAACAACTCGCAACAAGACTATATAGAAACACAAAAGATATTTGGAGGAATTACAATATTTGTTTCTATTATTGGCATATTTACGCTTATTGCGGGTATTGTTGGTGTAAGTAATATTATGTTGGTTTCTGTAAAAGAGCGTACACGCGAAATTGGTATACGAAAAGCAATTGGTGCTCCTCCGATGTCCATATTGAAGCTAATTGTATTGGAATCGATTATTATTACAGCCATTTTTGGATACATTGGCATGTTAGCTGGCATAGGAGTAACCGAATTGGCCAACTTTGTGATGGAACAATCGGCTGCAGCGGCTGCACAAGTGCCAAGTGATAGTCCACAAATGTCTGTTTTTAGAGACCCTACAGTAAATTTGAGCTATGTACTGATTAGTACACTCATATTGATAGCTGCTGGTGTAGTGGCAGGATATTTACCTGCTTATAAGGCGGTGAGGGTGAAACCAATAGAAGCAATGCGAAAAGATTAGAGCCTGCGGCTCAGTAATCTGTGACCTGTGAATAGTAATCAGTGAATAGTAGAGACGCCGATTTATCGCGTCTCGATAAAGAGCAAACAAATAACTAATTAAGAAAACGATTAAAAAATACTGACATTCCGATAAGAAACGAAGAATCTGTTTAACAGTTCTAGAATTATTAATCGAGGTCTTTCACTAAGTTCAAGATGAGAAAAGCTAAAAGGTAATAGCTGTATAAAGAAAAATAAAAGGGCTTTGTCAACTGTCAACTGTCCATTGTCAATTAAATAAAAATGTTCGACTTAGACCGCTGGTACGAAATATGGGTTACAATTACGCACAACAAATCGCGTAGCTTCCTCACAGCCTTTGGCGTTTTTTGGGGTATGTTTATGTTGGTTGTAATGGTGGGTGCAGGCAATGGTTTAGCCACTGGAATAAATTCTCAATTGGAGGGTTTTGCCAGTAACTCTGCTTTTTTTAATGCCAATAGAACCACCTTACCCTATAAAGGATTCCAAAAAGGCCGTTCGTGGAATATGCTCAATAGCGATATACCCATTATAGAGGACAGAGTGGCTGAGTTAGAATATCTTTCGCCCATGCTTTTTGGTGGTAGAGGAGACGATAATGTGGTTCGCAACGAAAAATCTGGTTCTTATGGGGTAAAAGGTACTTATCCGGTATACAACGAGATTGAACGAAGTGCCATGGAATATGGTAGATATATTAATGATATTGATATAAAAGAGAAGCGTAAAGTTTGTGTTTTGGGAAAAAGAATATACGAGGTTCTATTTAATCCCGGACAAAATCCGCTAGGCGAACAAGTAAGGGTAGACGGTATATACTTTACTGTGATTGGTGTAGCACGTAAAACATCACAAGCTAATATTGGAGGCGATACAGACGAGACAGTAGTTCTTCCTTTTACAACAATGCAACAAGCCTTTAATCAGGGCAATATAATTCATTTTATGGCGGCAACCGCCAAACCAGGTGTTAAGGTAAGAGTAATTCAAGACAAGATAGTGCAGACATTAAAAGAGATTCATCAAATCTCACCCGATGATAAGGATGCGGTTTTTAATATGAATATTGAGGAACAATTTACTATGTTCAACAACTTGGGCATTGGTATTGCTATGCTTATTTGGATTGTAGGAATGGGAACTCTGTTTGCTGGAGCTGTGGGTGTGAGTAATATAATGTTGGTAACAGTTCGCGAGCGTACAAAAGAAATTGGAATAAGAAGAGCATTAGGAGCTACCCCTAAAAATATAATTGGGCAAATACTAAGCGAGAGTATTGTGCTAACATTGTTGGCAGGAATTGGTGGAATTGTGTTGGGTGTAGCTTTGCTTTCTGGTGTAGGCATTGCTTTAAGTCAAGGCGATCAGTTTTTTAAAGACCCGCAAATAAGTTTTGCTGTGGGGATACTTGCTCTTGCTGTGTTGGTTATTATTGGCACATTGGCAGGGTTTATTCCTGCACAGAGGGCCATGATGATAAAGCCTATAGAAGCAATTAGCGAAGAATAAATTTTTTATAAGAATAAGCCAAATACTGCGTTATTCTCTTTTTTGAAACAGTCATTTACTAAAGTAAACTTCTTGATTTCAATAACTTCGAAAGCCTTGTCTTTGTCTTATTCTTATTAAAAAAATTAACTATTTAATAAAGGACTGTAAATTTATTGCATCTCGATATAACAATCAAAAACCCCTGTCATTCTGAGATCCCTCCCAATTTTTTTATTGGGCAAAAAGAAGATAATGACATGAAACAGCTAACTTTGTAACACAGTGCACAGTTTGACCGTTCTTCGAATAGTGTTTTATACCTGTTTC
>DUVZ01000278.1 GCA_012840785.1 Bacteroidales bacterium | reverse complement strand
TCCCAAGTAGCTATCGAAGCCTGCTTGTTGCATAAAAGCACTAAAGCCCATAGAGCCATTGGGTGCACCGTGATAAAAAGCCGAATAATATCCTTTGTGTTTAAGCACCGATGCCAACGAATTTATCTTATTGCCAGAATAGTGCGATAATATAAATGGAGTTTCCGAAGATGGAATAGCTGCCATAATAGAGGGTAATGCATCTATAGATTTGCGTCCGTTGGCGTATCCTCGTGTGAAGACATAGCTCTCATTGACAAGCGAATCTATAAATGGAGTATATCCTTTGTAGCCGTCAATATCTTTGTTTAACTCTCCTATCCACTCATTACCCAAACTCTCCCAAATAATAAGTACCACGTTGCGCCCTTCAAACTCACCAAAAAGAGTTGTAGTATCTGCCTTAAGCTCGTGTTGGGCATAAAATATCTCATCAAGTTCTACTTTCCCAAAGTACTCTTTGCGTTGCAAACGTGGTTTGCCAATAGTACGAAGTATAGCAAAAGGGGTGTTGAGCACTATAGCTCGATGCTCGGGTTTGCGTATATACTCTGCTGCATTGCTCAATGTAATTGGGCGTGTACCAGGAGTATATCCTCCACGCATTGCCCCAACAGTGTAGTATCCAACAAAAGCCATAAACAGAAGGCTTAGAGGATAGTAGGCATAGCCTCGAAGATTTAAATAAGGACGCTGCACTTTTATTTTCTTGTACACCCAAACCATAAGAAATACTAGTGCAACGATTATAACGGTGATATACCAAAAATCCCAAATAAAACTCATAAAGTTGGCGGGGTTCTCATTTTCAAACTCTTGAAAAACTCCTGCTGTAGTGCGCTTCATAGTATAACGATAGTAGACAACATCTATCATATTGAGTGTAATACCAATGGTGTTGACAACATAGAAAACAATCGTCACCACTTTTTGATATACTTTGTTGTACCTAAACCTAAAAGGGAGAATGTGCATAAGAATCACCAGCGAGTTGGTATAGGCAATAGCCGATGCATCAAACTTAAGCCCACGATACATTAGCGAGGCAAGATAGCTAGTGTCGACATCTGTAAATAATGATGGGTTTAAAAGATAAAACAACAGACGAGTAACAGTATAAAGTGCAAACACCAGCAGTAGACGTAAAAAAAACACCACAGGTATGCTGCTCCAAAACGAAGGTTTTCTTCTATTTATCATAACGGTTGACAGTAGCTAATAAAGGTAATTTTAAATTGAAGGTGCAAATTTAGCTATTTATTTGTTTTATGAGACTCTACTCTACTCTTTATCTTTCAATCATTCAACCATTTCCTCCATCTCCTCATGGGAAAATGGTTTACACTTCGTGTTTTATACCATGCAAAGATTTAAAACGTAGGATTGTGGTATCTGTTACTAATGTTGTTAACTTTAAGGATGAAATATTGATATAAACTATTGTTTAACGTAGACTCTTTTGACACGAGGCGACACAGATGTAAGTATTTCGTAAGGAATTGTGCCAATAGATTCTGCCAGCTCTACAACCGACAAGTTTTCACCAAAAATAATTACCTCATCACCCTCTTTTGCATCAATATCAGTAACATCTACCATGCAGAGGTCCATACACACACTGCCTACAATTGGAGCATACTTTCCGTTGATAAGCACTTTACCTTTACGGTTTCCAAACTGACGACTCAACCCATCGGCATATCCTATTCGTATAGTGGCAACTCGTGCATCGTGGTCTAACATCTCTTTGCGACCATAGCCTACACTATCGTTACTCTTCAATGTTTTTATTTGCAAAATAGTAGTTTTGAGTGTGCAAACATTTTGAAGCCCATTAATGCCAGTAGAACTCACACCATAGAGACCAATACCTAGTCGCACCATATCAAACTGATTGTTGGGAAAACGCTCGATACCTGCTGAATTTAAAATATGACGATGTATTTTGTAATTGAAATGCTGCCCTATCTGAGTTGACAACTCCTCAAAAGTTTCGACCTGCTTTGCAGTATATTTGTCGAACACCCAACTCTCGCTAGCTGCCAGGTGAGAGAAAACAGATTCAACCCGCAAACTTTTCTGTTTTTTCAATATATCGATAAGTTGTGGTATCTCGTCGCGCACAAAGCCTAGACGATGCATGCCTGTATCCAGCTTAATATGAATAGGATAGTCCGTTACACCAAGACGTTTTGCATCTTTCATAAACGAGTCGAGTATCCTAAAGTTGTATATCTCTGGTTCTAAGCCAGAGCTAAATAACTCTTCGAAACCATTCACCTCTGGATTAAGTACAATAATTGGCGTTGTAATGCCTGCCTCTCTGAGTGTAACACCCTCTGAAGCTACTGCCACTGCAAGGTAGCCGCAACGATGATACTGCAAAGTCTTGGCTATCTCTACTGCACCAGCACCATACCCATTGGCTTTAACCATAGATATTAGCTTTGCATCACGCCCTATTTTAGATTTATAGAGGTTAAAGTTGTTTACCAATGCATCCAAGTCGACCTCCAACACTGTTTCGTGTATTCGTTTTTCGAGCAGTGCAATTATTCGTTCGAAATGAAAGCTTCGAGCACCTTTCACTAAAATTAGCTCGTTTTTAAACTGCTTCCACACTTGCGATTTAATAAAATCATCAGTAGTATTGAAAAACTGTTTCTCCATAGAGAAAACCGAGCTAAACTGCGATATATCGTGACCTATACCAATAATCTTATCAACATTGTTTTGCTCTACAACCTCTGCAACCTTTTTATACAAAGTTTTAGGCAGCAGTCCAGATTGAAAAACATCAGATAGAATTAAAGTTTTCTTCAATGGTTTGTCCATCTTTCGTTGATTCTGAAACTCTAGTGCTATCTTAATTGAATTAAAGTCTGAGTTGTAGCTATCATTAATAAGAATACAATCATTCTTGCCAGTTCTTACATCAAGGCGCATTGCAACCCTTTCTAGGGTGCGCATTCTCACTTTTATCTCTTCGGGTAGCACCCTCATATATAGTAGAGTGGCTAGAGAAGATATTGTATTTTCGATAGAAGCACCATCAATAAAAGGTATCTCTAAATCTGTGTCGAAGCCTAAGAAAGAGTATTTTATGATAGTTTTATCTTCCAATGATTTTATATTAGAGATAAACAGCGGGCTCTCTCTATTTACACGCGACCATGTAAAAGTTTTATGCGAAAGAGCCATATCTTCAACACATCGTGAGATAATAGGATTATCGCCATTATAAATAATTACTTCGCTATTGATAAACAACTCTAGCTTCTCTTTACATTTCTGCTGCATCGACGAGAAGTTTTCTTGATGAGCCTCGCCCAGCTTAGTAAACACCCCAATAGTAGGATGAATAATAGGCTCTAAATGCTCCATTTCATCGGGCATAGAAATTCCTGCTTCAAATATGCCTAGTGTAGAGGTGTCATCCAACTGCCAAACAGAGAGTGGAACACCCGTTTGAGAGTTGTAGCTGCGAGGTGATCTAACAATGTTGTAATCATAATGGAGCAACTGATACAACCACTCTTTCACAATTGTTTTTCCATTGCTGCCAGTAATACCTATCACAGGTATATCAAACTTGTGACGATGATAGGCAACAAGCATCTGTAAGGCTTTCAAAGTACATTTTACTTCTAAGAAATTAGCATCTTTATGCTTCTCATTTACAACATATTTTGAAGAGACAACAAAATTACGAACACCTTGCGTGTATAAATCATCTATAAAGCTGTGTCCGTCGTTAGTTTTGGTAGTGAGTGCAAAGAAAAGGGTCTCATCGGGATTTGACAGCTTTCTGCTATCTGTGAGCAATACAGTTATTATTGAATCATGTATACCCTTCTTTTGCTTTATATTAAGCGCAGTTGTAATTTCTGAAATATTATATTTCATATTATAGTGTTGTTCTATTAAAAGTTCTTGATTATACGTGCTAGGTGGTTTTTCTCGTTCTGACACGATATGAATGGATACCTTTCTTCAAACGCTTTTATGTCATCATTTGTTCGATAAACAAACTTTTTGTACGCATCAGAGCGTGCATTATTGGGTCTGTGCCACAATGATTGTCTAATACGCTGCCACTCATCAAGGATAGCATGCGTTTCTTTAGAAAAATAGGCTTCACCAAACTTTTTCCAAATATAGTTTTGTGCCAATTGTGAGGGATGTAGCATATCATCGGCATAGAATCTATAATCGCGCAGCTCGTCTATCATTATCTCATAAGCAGGAAAATAAAAAGTGTGAGCACTAAATTGCTGCATCAAATTATCGATAGAAAGATGCAAGATAGACTTACTCAATTGATTTTCGTGAGCTCCATCTTTGAAATGTCGGATGGGACTCACTGTAAACACAATTTTAAGGTTGGGGTTTAAAGTCAAAAGTCTTTTAATAAGCTGGCTCCAGGTCGAGGTAATCTCATCGACTGTTAATCGTTGCCTCACAAATTGATTGGCAGGTATTTTATGACAGTTACCAACAATCGTTCCTGTCTCTTTCCATCGAAAAACATAGGAAGTGCCAAATGTAATGAGAAGAAAATCTGCTACGTTAAGCTGTTTAGATGCTAAACTAAACTCTTCATTGACATGTACTACCGCATCGTCAAGACTGATATTAGAGAACGAACCATGATGCATAAAACTATGGTAGCTATCGTTGTGATGAATAAACTCGTCACGGGTAAACATCTGTTTGTCAAGCAATCTATTGATAGCAGCAAAAATAGAAAAAGGATTGTAAAGTACGCCAAAGGGGTTTACATTGACAGAAAACTTATTCTCTTTCAATTTTAATCCAATATTCTCCGAAAAACATGAGCCAAACAACAATATTGTTGAATGATGCGTGATATCGAAGCTAGCCTTGGCAAATATCACAGGCGTTTGTAGATTCATATCATTAGTTTATACTACAAATCTACAATAATATTTTTACTGAAACAATATAATTGAGTTGATGATAAATGAAAAGATGTAGCTTTTTAGGGATTACATGCAAAAGTACTTGCTTGCTTCTGATTGCAAACTGTTGTTTAGTTTGGAAGACATCTATTTAGCACCATTTTGACATACTTTTTTCAAAACACTTTCTATGCCTCAGAAATGTTTTAAAGAGTTGAAACTTGCATCTACCACGGTAGATCTACTTTGAAAAACATCATTTTTATTTTCTTGCCAAAATTGGCGCCATTTATGCCTTAAAACTCCAATTTCTGATAGTGAATTCTCTTTGCGTTAGTTGATTTTTCAATCATAGACTACTTTTTATTTTTTCATGGGATTTTTCTCCTATATCTTTTTTAGAAAGCAGCACTTTGGTATTTCACTGCAGTTTCTACCACCGTAGATTCAATTTTCAAGGCATAAATTTTCAATCTACCGTGGTATATATGAATTTCAAGGCTTGAATGCCCAATCTACCGCGGTAGATATGATTTCCAACTGTTTTATGCTGTATATAAAAATGAAATGTAAAAAATAACGGTCTGTTATTTTAAAATTGATACTTGTGCAATCGTGAAGATAAAGATAAAGTGAGTGACAGATAAAAGATTTCTCCAAAATTTCAGATCTAGCCAAGCAAAAAAATCGTACCAACGATGAGAGTTAAACTATAAACATGCGATTCTGCTGTTGACTCTTTTTTAGATTAGAGAGGATTTTACGAATGGCTATAAAAAAAGAAAGGTTGTCTCACGACAACCAATCTTCATTGTTAACCTTAAATCTAATA
>DUVZ01000277.1 GCA_012840785.1 Bacteroidales bacterium | reverse complement strand
CTAAAGCGATAGTTGTTACGCGTATAGCCATTGTGAAGTGTTATATTACTTGCAACAACATTCGATTTGCTTTGCTGTGAGGTATATAATGAGGACAATCTAGTCACTTTTGTAGAGTTTTCTTCTAACTCATAAAAATCTATTTCCGACGACTCTTCGGCAAATATCTCGGTAACTTGTGTTACTACAAATTCGACATCATCAATAGCATGATCACAAATCAATAGCTTGGCTTTTGTTCTAGCTTCAGCTATAATAAGTATTCGTCTATTTACATTCAAGTCGACTCCACCTCTTAAAATATTGATAAGTTGAAGAGGCTTCTCAATCCTTACACCTTCAGGTATATACAACACAAATCCATCTGGTGTAAACATCGTATTGTAAGCTACCAAAGCATCTTTGGAGTAGTCGCCTCCCTGTCCATAATATTTTTTAAATATTTCAGGATGGAGTTTAGCAAACTCTTTCATACCACCTGCAAAAACACCTTCGGGCAGTCCCTCTACCTGATGATTGTTTTCGTAATACCTATCGTTTACAAGAAAATGTAGATTGGCAGCCAAATTGGGTACATCACACTTAAATGTATCATATGGATTAACAGGAATAGGAATATCTTTTATGTTTAAGCCCAGATTAGCATCAAAAGCACGTGAAATATTGGAGTGTATGTATTCTTCTATTTTTGAAGTAGGGAAACCCATCTCTTTGAATGTGTCGAAAGCAGCATCGCGCAGTTCGTTCATCACACCAATAGAATTGCTGTCGATATCTTTTCGATATTGCTGAAACAGGTCTATATATTGTTGTTCAATCATTGTTTTTATATCTAAGTGTGTCATTATTTTTGACACTTGGTCATTTCTAAAAATCTATAAACAGCTGGATTATAGCTATCCGTATTACTATTGCACCAACCAATCATAACCTCTCTTTTCGAGCTCTAAGGCTAACTCAGGTCCAGCACTTTTCACTATCTGCCCATCTTGAAGTACATGCACAAAATCAGGCTTGATGTATTCTAGCAAACGTTGATAGTGTGTAATAAGAATTGTTGATTTCTCTGGAGAGCGCAGTTTGTTTACTCCTGCTGCTACAACACGCAATGCATCAATATCTAATCCTGAGTCTGTTTCATCCAATATAGATAACTTAGGATCTAACATAGCCATTTGGAAAATTTCGTTACGCTTCTTTTCACCACCCGAAAAGCCTTCGTTTACCGAGCGACTCATCAACTGTTTATCCATTCCCAACATATCGCGTTTATCTCGAATAAGCTTTAAGAAATCACCTGCAGAAATAGGTTCTAAACCTTTGTACTTTCTATTTTCATTTACTGCCGAACGCATAAAGTTGGTCATACTAACTCCAGGAATTTCAACAGGGTATTGAAAACTCAAAAATATTCCCTCATTGGCACGCTCTTCAGGTGCCATATCAAGAACATCCTTCCCTTGAAAAAGAATACTACCACGAGTAACTTCAAATTTCGGGTTACCTGCTAACACCGATGCCAATGTGCTTTTACCTGAACCGTTAGGTCCCATAATAGCATGAATCTCACCTGGTTTTACCTCTATATTTATGCCTTTAAGAATCTCTTTTCCTTCTACTCTGGCATGTAGTTTTTTTATACTTAACATGTTATAGGTTTTTTGTGGTCGATTAAATCACTTTAGAACTTTTTATTTGTAGCGATTTATCTAATCTATTTATAATAATAAGCAAACTTTTGTTTGCAGTTGAATAACAACTCAAATTTAAAAATGTTTGATACTTTCAGCTAAAGTGATGCACTATACCCTTTACCAAAAACAGCATCCTCTTGATTTTTAGCCTCTTTTACCTTCTTAAACAAGTCCGAAGCAAACACGAACTCGTTAAGCGACTCATTATCAGCTTTCATAATATCAGATTTCGAACCCTCCCACTCTTTGCGTCCTTCGTGTATATATATAATGTGATCTCCAATATTCATAATAGAGTTCATATCATGAGTAACTACAATAGTGGTCATAGCAAAATCTTTAGTAATATCGTTAATAAGCTCATCAATCAATTGTGAGGTCTTGGGATCTAGCCCTGAATTGGGTTCGTCACAAAACAGATAATGGGGGTTGAGCGCTATTGCACGTGCAATAGCCACGCGCTTCATCATACCTCCACTAATTTCTGATGGATAAAGACTATGAGCATCCTCAAGGCCAACACGTTCAAGGCAAAACTCGGCTCTTTTTATTCGCTCTCTTCTGTTTTTTCTTGAAAAGATATCTAAAGGAAAGGATACATTTTCTAACACTGTTTTCGAATCGAAAAGGGCTGAGCCTTGAAAAAGCATACCCATATCTTTTCTCAACTTCTTTATATCGCGTTTACGCATTTTTAGGAAATCCTTTCCTGCATACAACACTTCGCCACAATCTGGTTGTAAAAGTCCCACGATATTTTTGAGAAGCACGGTTTTTCCCGAACCACTCTTGCCAATAATCATATTCACACGGCCTTTCTTAAAGTCGGTGCTTATATCATCGATTACTACGCGTCCATCAAAAGACTTTGAAAGATTTCTTACTTCAATCATAATCTATTTTTATTTCCCCATTACTAATTGAGTGAAAGCTAAGTCGGTAATAAGAATCAAAATACTATTAATAACTACCGAGTCGGTACTTGCTTTACCCACATCAAGAGAGCCCCCTTTTGCAAAATAGCCAAAATAGGCAGCTACAGAAGCAATAATAAAACCAAATATCATTGACTTTATAATGGAGTACCATATAAAAAACTCATTGAAAAAGGATTGCAATCCGTATGTAAATGTTTCAGGTGGTGGAGTGTTTGTAGCAAAACAAATAATATAGCCTCCTATAATACCTAAAAACATACTAAAGATAACCAAAACTGGCATAAAGGTAACAAAGGCTGTTATTTTTGGCAGTATCATATAGTTTGCCGAGTTTACACCCATTATCTCCAATGCATCTATTTGCTCAGTCACACGCATTGTACCAATTTCAGAAGCAATGTTTGAGCCTACCTTTCCTGCTAGTATGAGGCACATAATGGTGGATGAAAACTCCAACAATATAATTTCTCTTGAAACCGCTCCCACTGTAAATCTTGGCAGTAGAGGCGAAGCCACATTTAATGCAATCTGCATCACCATTACTGCTCCAATAAAAAGCGAGATAACCATAACAATCCAAATGGAGTTTACTCCAAGCTTGTACATCTCCTTGAAAAACTCTTTGATAAATTCTCGAAATCTATCAGGAAGAGTAAGTGTGCTTTTCATAAGCACAGCATATTGCCCCACACTTTCCAATGAATCAATAAATCTCATATCTATTCCGCTTTAATTTAGTACAAAGATAAATATAGTTTGGCACTAATTGGAATTTAAAGAAAAAAGATACATCTATTCTGAATTATAGTGATATTTTTGCAGTTATGGATGACTTTATGGATAAGGAGCTAGGACTTGTTGTAATTAAAAGAAATAGCCGAGCAAAAAAAGTGATTGTACGACGCAAACAGAATGCTGTGGAGATGACAGTGCCCAGACTCATGCTGAATAGTGAAATAAAGAAATATTTTAATAGCCTAAAACCGCGAATTTTAAAGCTGCCTAAAAGAGAACTGGTAAAGATAAACGAACAGTCTGACATTAAAACATTTACGTTTGATGTTGTAATCACTCGTAAATCTTTGTACAAAGATAAAGTGGGCATGTCGCTAAAACGGGGCATTCTTACTATAGATGTGCCTCAACAATATGATATCAACAATAACAACATTCAATCGGCCATAAAAGATTTGATAATTCAAGCTTTGCGACACGAAGCTAAAAGAGTGCTCCCTGATAAAGTTGCAGCTTTTGCAAGAAAATTCAATTTGCAGGTAAATCAAGTTAAAATAAACAACAGTAAGCTACGTTGGGGAAGCTGTACTAATAAAAAGAATATTAACCTGTCACTTTTCTTAATGATGCTACCCGAACGTCTTATAGATTATGTTATTCTTCACGAACTAGCACATACCATTGAACTGAATCATAGCCCAAAATTTTGGGAAGTATTAGATGCCTTTTGCAATGGAAAAGCTCAAGTATTGAATCATGAGAGCACCTATTGGGATACAGATTATATATATTGTCTAAAGCAATAAGCAATTACACTTCATAAAAAAACATAAACATTAAGGCTTGTATAAATCAACAAGTTGCTACTGAAACAAGATGCATTTCACAAAACAGACTCAATTCAGGCGCTATCGTCACTTAAATAAAACCAATTAACCGACCTTCATCTTAGGAACCTTAAAGCCACCTCTCCCTGCTTAACGATTATTAAACTTTAAAGCAAAATTGTTTTTTTAGGAAAGTCATAGTCATTAACTTTGCAGATAATAAATTATCAGTAGAAGAAATTAATCTAGATGTTAGAGAGCGCTTAAAAATGAAGCATAGTAAGGTATCTGTTGTTATTCCGGTTTACAATATGGAGCTATACCTGGCTGAAACACTTGAATCGGTGTTAATGTCAGATTATCCGAACTTTGAAGTAATTGTGATGGACGACGAATCTACAGACAAATCACTCTCCATTGCAGAACACTACAGGGATAAAGACACGCGAATACGTATTTACAGCCAACCCAACCAAGGGGCTTCGTCAGCTAGAAACAACGCGATTAAAACAGCTCGTGGGTGTTACATATTACCAGTAGATGCAGATAATCTTATCTCTGATAATTATATCTCAGAAGCAGCAAAAATATTAGACGAAAATCCTGAAGTTAAATTGGTTAGCTCCGAAGCTGAATACATAGGTGATAAAAGTGGGCGTTGGAAATTCGAACAGTTTAGCATCAATCTTTTATGCAGAAGAAATCTAGTGGATAATTGTTCAATGTATCGAAAATCAGATTGGGAGAGTGTGGGTGGATATTGCAACGAAATTTTAGGAAGAGAAGACTGGGATTTTTGGCTTTCACTTTTTAAGTCAGGTGGTAAATTTATTCGTCTACCGATAGTGGGTTTATATTATCGTGTAAGACCCAACTCTAAGAAAGCACGCACACGACACCTATATAAAGATATTATCGACGCTTTCAACACTCGCCACAAGCCTTTGTTTTATAAGGAGCTGCGTGGCAAACTTCACTACCAACGCACTTATTCCAAGGTATTTAACACACTAATAAATTGGTTTCGCCCACACAACATTTACTCCAAAACATCTAACCCCACTTTAGAAAAATTAGTGTATCTAGCAAATGAAGAAAACATTAAAAAAAACCAGTTAAAACTAAACGATGAAACTGTCGAATGTATACAATTTAAAGAAAAACGCTTCCACATTCCTGGCACAAAAATCAAAAAATCGAAAGCAAGAAATCGTTTCAACAGTTCAAACAACTTACATTTAGGATATAATGAAGAGCAAATATCGTTATTTACACTAAATAGCTATTTAATAAAAAAGGCTCAATGAAAATGAAAGCAAGCCTCATTATATCAGTTTACAAAAACACTCCCTTTCTTAAGGGTGTACTAGATTCGTTAAAATATCAATCTGAAAAAGATTTTGAAGTTATCATTTCGGAAGATGGAAGAGATGCTAACATGAAGGATTTTATTGATAATTATCCATTCGAACAACCCTATCAACACATCCGCCAAGATGATTTAGGCTGGCGTAAAAACAGGAGTTTAAACAATGCCATAAAAGCAGCAAAATCAGATTGGTTTATCTTTATTGATGGAGATTGTATTCTTCATCAACGATTTATAGAGATGCATCTGCGTTTTGCAAAAGATAATATTGTATTAGCAGGGAAACGTGTAAAATTAGATAAAGAAACCTCCAATTTAATTCTAGAAAAAAAACTAAATATCGACCGCATACAACATCAGCTAAAACAAAAGCTGATCTTTGGTAAGGGTCAAATAGGTTTTCTTGAAGAAGGTATTTTCATTTCTCCAAAAAGCTATCTTTTTTTTATTCCAAAACTTAGGAAAAACAATAAATTGGTAGGTTGCAATATGTCTTTTTCAAAAAAAGCAATTTATGCTATCAATGGTTTTGATGAAGATTATACCCTTCCAGCATTTGGCGAGGATAGGGACCTGTCATGGAGATTTACAGAGGCAGAATATCAACACTTTTCATTGCGCAAC
Source organism: Bacteroidales bacterium (assembly GCA_012840785.1). Taxonomy (GTDB): domain Bacteria; phylum Bacteroidota; class Bacteroidia; order Bacteroidales; family Dysgonomonadaceae; genus UBA2632. Next base: position 24,908 of record DUVZ01000277.1, on the reverse strand, counting down.
ATAGCCGTTGTTTATCATCTTGATCATCCTGCAGGTTGGATAAATCAAGATGAGAATTTAACAAAATATCGTGAAAAGCGTAACAGGAATGAGTTTGTATGCAAAAATGGATTGCTAAAATTATAAATCCTTCAACAGTTTATCATTCTCATCATCGTAAAAACTCTCACGTGATAGCATCAAGGCATTCCAATGTGAGTTGTACTCAACATCTTTATCTATCTTGAAGTTTTCTGCCCCATAGCGATCAATCATCTTCATAAGCAACTTCACACTCATCAAGTTAATATCGAATGCAGGTTGAAAAGCCATAATCTCTTCATCTTCTTCGCTAGGTGTTGGTGAAATTATCTCTAACTCCTGTAATAGGTCTATAATCTGATTGGTCAACCTAATAGGTATCGAGTGCTTTTCTGAAATCTCATCAACAGTAAGGGGTGGCATTTTTTCTGCAAAACGCTTCGCAATAAGAGATGTAATAAGAATAGTGAAAAAATCATTGTAGCGTCTGCTAATATTCTTAGTCTCTTTTTCAAAGTAAAACTTACGAACATTTTGAAGAGAGAACGACAACTCAACCCCCATCAACACGATATTCCACGACAATTGTAGCCACAACAATAACAGCGGTAAAGCTGCAAAACTACCATAGATAGCATTGTATTTTGTAATCCACAACTGACCACTAATATACACCATTTGAAAAATCTGAAGGGCAGTTCCAGCAACAAAACCTGCAATAAGAGCATTCATAAATTTAACCTTTGTATTAGGCATAAATTTATAAAGCATTGTCAGCGCCAAGATTATAATGAAATAAGGAAGAATGTTGAGTAACTGTGTTACAAGAGGATTTAAGATATAGCTAAATGCATCAAAGTAGACTGTAGAAGAGCTAATCATTAGCGTCAGCGTACTGTTGAGAACAATAAAAACTGGCAAAATAAAAATCAGTGCAAAATAATCAGATACTCTACGCTGAACACTTCTACCCTTGCTTAGTTGCCAAATTGTATTGAAGTTGTTTTCTATATCAGAAAACAGTATAAACACAGTATAAAGAAGTAGTATAATACCTACTCCTGCAAACACTCCCCCTTGTGCATGCTTCAGAGAGTTGTCTATAAATTCGGTGACCTGCAATAAAACCTCTTGTTGTCCTGGAAAGTAAGAAAACAACTGACCCTTTATTATATTTTGCAAACCAAAACCCCTTGCCACTGCAAACAAAACAGCCAAACCAGGCACCAATGAAAGCAGTGTGCGATAGGTAAGAGAGGCAGCTCGTGCATTCAACTTTAAATCTAATGAGTTGCGAACAGTCATTATCACCGCTCTTAAACCATTATAAAAAACATTTCGCTTACCACTCACGTCTTGAGAGTCTAATCTCCAAATATCGTATGTTAGAAAATCAATAATATCGGAGACTTTCTCTTTTAGACTTTCAAAGCGACTTTTTTTATCTTTCTTCTTATTCTTTCTTTTCTCTTCCATGTCCTTTTATTAAAACAAAAAAAGCAGTCGATCTATAAGCCGGGTTCTGTAACTTCTACCTAAAGAAGATGTTTGTCATTTATCTACGAGCAATGTCACCATTACTCTTTAGCGGTCCACCCCTCGGCATCGGACGAGCAGCCCTACATATCCGATATACATGACCTTGCAACCCATAAGACATACGGCACTCTGTATTACTACAAAGCCCGGTGAGCTCTTACCTCACCTTTTCACCCTTACCCCCTTCCTTATACAAAAGATGGTGGTGGTTGTTTTCTGTTACGTTGCTCTACTCTCGCAAATAGCTTCCTATTAAGAAGTATGGCGCTCTATGCTGCCCGGACTTTCCTCTACACACTATATAGAGTGTAGCGACAAACCGACCGACTGCTATTACAAAAGTAACATTATATTGATGATTTATAATCAATAATGTTTAATTATTTGCACATAATTATATAATAAACAGCTTTTAAGAGTGATAATCTATCCTAAAAGAATAACATCGCTCTCCTTTCATCTCAATATAATGAATCATATAAAAATAAATATGGTGCAGAAAAACCAACAATACATAAAGAGGAATAGAGTAGGTCTTAAGCTTTATTTTTATATTTTGCAAGGTAGTTAATACATAAATGACTAGTTTTGCGAGTTACAACGTTTGTGTATCAAAGCTTACAGATGAAACATCTTTTAGTTAGTATAATATTTGCTATAATGTTCTTTACGAACACCCCTATATCCCTCTCACAATCAGAGGTTATTGGCGGTGATTCACTACGGATAGATACACCACAAAAACCGTTAACCTTAAACGACTTAGATACAACTAAGATAAATATAGTTAATGATGACTCATTAACAATGAAGCCAGATTCACTCTCAATAGGACAATCGGACACAATTCCCAAAAAGAAAGAAATGCTCGAAAGCACCGTTATCTACACAGCCCAAGACTCAATTGTTTTCACCAAAGACAATAAAGGGTTCTTATATGGCGATGCAGATGTAAAATACCAAGAAATAGCTATTAAGGGAGAACTCATCACTATGAATATGGATAGCAGCCTCATCAGTGCAACATATGGGTTAGACTCGGTGGGCAAGGAGTTTGGTTTGCCAACATTTGATGATAAAGGCACACAATATGAAATGAAAGGTGTGCAATACAACTTTAAAACAGAAAAAGCCTTCATTTCAAATGTAGTCACCGAACAAGGTGAAGGATATATTGTAGCCAATCAAGCAAAAAAGAATGACGACAACTCATTCTATATGATTAATGCAAAATATACCACGTGCGATTTACACGATCACCCTCACTTCTACCTTAATCTATCTAAAGCTAAGGTAAGACCTGGGCAAGATGTGGTGACTGGCCCTGCATGGCTAGTAGTGGCAGATGTGCCCCTCTTTCCTATTGTACTACCCTTCGCCTTTTTCCCATTTAATGAATCATATTCATCGGGACTTATTATGCCATCTTATGGTGATGAAATGGAGAGAGGCTTCTATTTGCACAACGGAGGTTACTATTTTGCAATAAACGACTATGTCGACCTTGCCCTCACAGGTGAAATATACACAAAGGGTTCATGGGGACTTGGACTAAAATCGAATTATCGCAAACGATACAAATACTCGGGTAATGTGAATGCTAGCTACCTCAAAACTGTTTTAGGCGATAAAGGTTTGCCAGACTACTCTACATCAACCGATTTTAGGTTAAGCTGGACACATAGTCAAGACCCAAAAGCAAACATGTATCGCACATTGTCTGCAAGTGTAAACTATTCAACTAGCTCGTACAACCAACGCAATATGACATCGCGTTACAATAGAGATGCTACAAACAACACTAAAAGCTCGACTGTAAATATTACTCAAAGATTCCCCGACTCACCATTCAGCCTATCTGCAACTGCCAGTGTGAATCAAGTTTCACGCGACTCTACTATTTCGGCAACACTGCCCAACTTGTCTGTCAATATGAGCCGTATCTACCCATTAAAACGCAAAAATGCGATAGGCGAAGAGCGCTGGTATGAAAAAATAACAATGAGCTATTCAGGTGAATTCCGCAACTCGATACACACCAAGGAGAATGAGTTTTTTGATGCCAACCTTATAAGAGATTGGAATAACGGAATGCGTCACAACATCCCTGTGAGTGCTACATTTTCACTAATGGACTATATCAATATTTCGCCATCTTTCAACTACAACGAGCGTTGGTATACAAGCAAAGTATTAAAAGAGTGGGACCCAGAAACCAATCGACATGCTCCAACAGATACCGTGTATGGATTTAATCGAGTGTACGACTACAACCTCTCGCTAAGTGTAAATACTAAGCTCTATGGTATGTATAAACCTTTGGATATGTTTGGAGATAAAGTGCAGGCAATACGACATGTATTTTCTCCTAGTATAAGCTTTAGTTATCGCCCCGATTTTGGAGCCTCGCGCTACAATTACTATGAAACTTATAGTTATAAGAATGCGCAAGGCGAAGATGTTGAGCACACCTACTCTCCCTATGATGGAATGATGTTTGGTATACCTTCAAAAGGTAAACAAGGAAATATTGGGTTCGACTTCAAAAACAATATAGAGATGAAAGTTCGCTCTGAAGCCGACACCACAGGATTTAAGAAAATAAGTCTCATCGATGATTTAGGTATCAACTTCAACTACAACATGATGGCAGACTCTATGAAGTGGAGCATGATAAACACTAACATGCGATTGAAGTTAACCAAATCATACACACTTAGTATCAATGCTACATGGGACCCCTATATGTATGAAGTAGATGGAAACGGGCGCCCCGTACATGTAGACAAACTAAGGATATTGAACGGAAAAGGATTTGGTCGCTTATACAGCACTGGCTCATCATTTTCATACTCCATCAATCAAGACACTTTTAGCAAACTTTTTAGCAAAGATAGTACACCTAGAGACGATGATCCTGACGAGGACAACAACAATATCGATGATGGTAGCTTAGGCACTAATCCCGATTTTGAAAATCCAAGAGGAGAGCCAACTGGTAGACCAACACCAGACAGACCCGAGTCGGATGAGTTTGACGAATATGGATACATGAAACCTGGAGTTACCTGGAATCTCTCCTTCAACTATTCACTCCGGTATAATTATGGCGATTTCGACTTCGATAGATTGGAGTATAAAGGGAAGCTCACTCATAGTTTGGGCATAAGTGGAGCATTGCAACCCACAAAAAACTGGAACTTTACATTCAACACCGACTATAATTTCGATTTAAGTAAGTTTACCTATGTAAACTGCACCCTTACTCGCGATCTCCACTGTTGGAGTATGTCGGCTAGTTTCATCCCCATTGGTCCATACAAATCGTACAACTTCATGATTAGAGCTAAGTCATCTCTACTACAAGACTTGAAGTATGAGCAACGCAGCTCGCCTTACGAAAACATGGAGTGGTATTAGAAATAAAACAAGCGAATAACGCTATACCTACAATATTTATTCTATCATCTTCTATTGTGTCAATAAAGACTCAACTTCAACAAATTGCATGGATATGAATTACGAAATAGAACGAAAGTTTTTAGTTGCGGGAGACTACAAATCACACGCTTTTGCCCACTACCGCATAGTGCAAGGATACCTTTCATCAGCTCCTCAACGTGTTGTACGCATTCGCATACAAGGTGATATAGCGTATCTTACTATTAAGAGCAATGTGCACGAAGGTGAATTCACACGCTACGAATGGGAAAAAGAGATTCCTGTGAAAGATGCCGAAGATATGCTGAAGTTTTGCGAGAAAGAGATTATTGAAAAAACACGTTATTTGGTGAAAGTTGGTACACACGTTTTTGAAGTAGATGAGTTTTATGGGAGCAACATGGGATTAGAGATAGCAGAGATAGAGTTAGAATCGGAAGACGAGAAGTTTGAAAAACCCGACTGGCTAGGCGAAGAGGTAACAAACGATAGCCGTTACTACAACTCTATGTTGGTGAACATACCTTATAGTAAATGGGAACAGAAATAAACTGTAATTAATTATTAATTACCACTTCTAAGCTTACTCCACTTGCAAAACAGAGCATCCATAATATCGAGTAGAATAAAGAGCAGCGAGCCTATTACCGACAACATCACAATACCAGCATACATTGCCAAATAGTCGATACGCATCCAAGCATCAACAATAAAAAAACCAAGTCCCTTGTCTGTGCCAAATGTCTCGGTCACAAACAGCACCGAAGTGGCAATACCCACAGATACACGCAATGCTGTGAAAACTTCAGGAAGAATAGCAGGCAACACTACATGCCATACCTGTTGCATCTTTGAAGCACCCAAAGTAGATAGAACATAATAATTCTCTTTGTCGATACTACTTATAGCATCACGAATAGATATAATGAGCTGAAAAACAATTATCAAAACAATCATCAGCACCTTGGTAGTTTCGCCAATGCCAAAAACAATCATAGCAACAGGCAAAAGAGCAAGCTTTGGAATTGGATAAGATAAATATAGTAAAGGGTTAAGTAGCTTATTTGCTCTTTTACTTAGACCCGTCAATAATCCACCCAAAATGCCCAAAGCTAATGCAATAAGTACCCCCAACAATATACGACGCAAACTTGCTACAGAATGCCCAAGCATGCCTTGATAGAGCACTTTAGGTAAAATAGCATAAACATCTATGGGGTTGGGCAAAGCTTTATTATTGAAAGCAACAGCCAATAACCACCAAATAACATTTAACGACAAAACACCCCCAAACAAAAGACGAAGCGATTTAGGTATAACCCATCTTCTCACCTCCTTGCCACGGCTGTTATCTCTGTAATTTATACTGCCCATTACTCTTTATAAATATTTGTCTCAGTTTTAGCATTATCGCCCTCATGAATCCAGCCCATCAACTCCTTCTTAAATTCAGCAAAAGCATTTTCGTCTTGTTGTTCATCACTATCAAAGATGGGGTTATCTACATATCGCAATACTTTGGCTGGTTGCTTGTCTAACAAAAGAATATGCTCGCCCAGTTTCACAGCTTCCGATAAATTATGAGTAGTAAAAATAGTAGTGGGTAGATACTTTCGCCATAAATTAAGAAACAATTCCCGCGAAGTGTTTGCCGTTAAAGTATCTAATGCTGCGAAAGGCTCATCCATCAACAAAATATCAGGGTGTGATATAAATGCACGCGCAAGGGCTACACGCTGTTGTTGTCCACCACTCAATTGCAATGGATAACGATCTAACAAATCAACCAGCTCAAGTTTGCTCAGCACATCGTCTATCTCCTCTTTTTCAACCTTAATATCTTTATTGATTTTAGTAGGCAACAAAATGTTCTCTTTCACCCTCTTCCACGGTAACAATCCTAAGTTTTGCGGAACATATCCATAAACCAACCCTTGACTATGCAGCGTATTAGAGCCTATCACTATTTCGCCCTTGTAGTTTTTGATAACACCACTCAACACATTCAGCAGTGTAGACTTACCACACCCTGAAGGACCTACAACAGCAAGTATCCTTCCTTTCTTCAGCGAAAAAGAGATATCCTTAAGCACCGGAGTGGTACCATAGTCAACAGAGATATTATGAAGAGATAATTTATCAGAGTCCATATAATATAGTAGTTAAGGAATAAGTCCACTTGCAATTAAACTATTGATATCAAAATCTACTGCAACTAACCCCTTAGACTTCAACCACTGCTCTACCTTCTCCAAATCTTTATCTTGGGGCAACTGCGCCTTTGTATAATTAGGAAACACTACTTGCGGTGCTAGTTCTTTGGGAATGCCAATCTCTTTCACCAACAACTCTTCAAAAGTAGAAGGGGGTTGCGTATTAATAAGGTCTATAGCTAAATTATAAGCGCGATAGAAATTTTTAATTGCATCTTCTTTATCAGCAATCACATTGTCGTGAAACACAATTCCAGTAACACGCAAATCCACATCCTTTATATCGATAAGATTTTTATTGCCACCATCTAAAGCTATTGTGGTAAATGGATCTGGTAGCATGGTTGCATCAATTTTTCCATTCCTCAACATTTCTAAGCGTAATGGTATTTTGTTTATCTCCACTTTATCTACCTCATCCAAAGCAACACCTGCATCTTGCAACGCCCAATCGGTACAATAATCTATTACAGTATTTCGCGATACAGCTATACGTTTACCCTTCAAGTCTCCAACACTATTAACCTTAGAGTCTTTAGCTCCAACCAACACAAAAGAACCATCACATTGCGAAGCCACTTTTATTTTCACGCCACCTGCTCTCTGTATAGCGGCACCTGTGTAATCTATTATAGTTCCGTTCAAGTTGCCACTTTGCAAAGCAGCATCACGCTCATTAGCAGAGTAAAATTTATTGATAGTAACATCCACACCCTCTTGCTCAAAAAAACCTTGCTCTTTAGCTATAGCCAAAGGTAGATAGTCCATTGACGACATCACACCAATATTCAACTGATAATTCTCATCTTTGTCTACTGTTTTGCCTTTCTTATTGGTGCAACCCATCAGAAATAAAAAAGACAACAGTAAATAGATAATTTTTCTTGCTCCCATATACACTTCGTTTTTATTTGTAGCTACTCAACAGCTACCCATAATTAAAAGTTTAAGTTTCGAAGATAATTAAAATAACCCATTAATAATTACCTCTTATTATTAAATTAAAAAAGCCACTTTGATGAAAAGTGGCTTTTAATATTATAGTAATGTAGTTTTAGTCTAGAATTGTTACCCAGCCATGCACATCTTCCTCATCACCATACTGTATAGCACGCAGCTTGTCGTATAATTTTTTAGAGATTGGACCAGCCTCTCCATCTTTACTTATCTGATAAGTTTTATTTTCAGAAAGATCATCTATTTTCAAGATAGGACTAATAACAGCAGCTGTTCCACAAGCACCAGCCTCTTCAAATGTAGCTAGTTCCTCAACTGGAACTGGGCGACGCTCAACCTTCAAGCCTATATCCTTAGCCAGTTGGATAAGACTTTTATTAGTAATAGAAGGAAGAATAGAAGGAGACTTTGGAGTGATGTATGTATTGTCTTTTATGCCAAAGAAGTTAGCTGGACCACACTCATCGATATATTTCTTCTCTTTTGCATCTAGATAAACAACAGATGAGTAACCCATTTTAGAGGCTTTCACTCCCGAGTACATACTAGCTGCATAGTTTCCACCCACTTTATAAGTTCCTGTACCTAGAGGTGCTGCTCTATCATACTCGCGCATAATAGCCATAGGTGTTGGCTTAAATCCTTCTTTAAAGTAAGGTCCAACTGGAGTTACAAACACAATAAAAGTGTACTCTTTTGAAGGAGCTACACCCACCTGCGCACTTGTACCAAAAAGCAATGGGCGAATGTATAGTGCCGCTCCACTTTCGTAAGGAGGAACAAAACGCTCGTTTGCTTTTACAGCCTTAATCACAGCTTCTTCAAATATCTCAACAGGAAGTTCTTCCATCATGATACCTCTACAAGAGTGTTGTAAACGAAGTGCATTCTCACGCATTCTAAATAGACGAATTTTATTATCTTTACCCTTAAAGGCTTTCATACCTTCAAAAGCTTCTTGTCCATAGTGCAAGCATGAAGCTGCCATGTGTATGTCTACAAACTCAGAAGTTTCTAGTTTAAGCTCACTCCATTTACCATCGCTGAAATGGGTGCGTACGTTGTAATCGGTTTTCATGTAACCGAATGATAATTTTGACCAATTAATTGATTCCATGTTTAAATTCTTTAGATTATATATTCATAATAGTTTAGATTAGATTACTACAAATATAAGATTAATTTCTCTAAATGTGATTTATTTACAACATAAATAACTAATTTTGTAATCCAAAATGATTGATAGAGCAACTATAGACCGTATTCAAGACGCTGCACAGATTGTAGATGTGGTGTCTGACTTTGTTACACTCAAGAAAAGAGGAGTAAACTATCTTGGTCTATGTCCATTTCACGACGATAGAACTCCATCTTTTTCTGTTTCTCCCACAAAAAACATTTGCAAATGCTTTGCTTGTGGCGAAGGTGGCAATCCCACACACTTCATTATGAAGCATGAGCAACTCACATACTACGAAGCATTAAAATATCTTGCTAAGAAGTACAACATTGAAGTGAGAGAGAGAGAACTAACTGATGAAGAGAAGGTGTTAGAGAGTGAGCGCGAAAGCATGTTTATCATTAACGACTACGCCCGCAACTATTTCCAAAAAACGCTCCACACCAATCCCGAAGGTAAAAGCATAGGGCTCTCCTATTTTAGAGAGCGTGGTTTTAGAGACGACATTATTAAAAAGTTTGAACTAGGCTATGCTCTTGAGCAGCGCAATGCGTTTTCGTCAGAAGCTTTGCGCTTAGGTTATAAACAAGAGTTGTTAATAAAAACTGGACTTGTTGCAGGTGGAGAGAATAATAGTTCGCTCTATGACCGATTTAGAGGGCGTGTCATCTTCCCAGTACATACACTATCGGGCAAAGTAGTAGCATTTGGTGGTCGTATATTGAAAAGCTCAGATAGACTAGCTAAATATGTTAACTCACCCGAAAGCGAAATATACTCTAAGAGTAGAGAGCTATATGGTCTCTACTATGCTAAAAGAGCCATTGTTAAAGAAGATCGCTGCTTTATGGTGGAGGGTTATACCGATGTGCTATCTATGCATCAAGCGGGAATCGAAAATGTGGTTTCCTCATCGGGAACTGCACTCACTTCGGGTCAGATAAGACTCATTCGCCGCTTTACCCACAATATGACAGTGCTCTACGATGGCGACGATGCGGGTATATCAGCAGCACTCAGAGGTATCGACCTATTGTTGGAAGAGGGTTTAAACGTAAAAGTAGTGCTTTTGCCAAAAGGCGAAGACCCTGACTCGTTTGCACGCAAGCAAAATGCAGAGAGCTTCAATAAATTTATCGAAGAGAACGAGGTCGACTTTATTCGCTTCAAAGCTCAACTCCTGCTCAACGAGACGAAGGATGATCCAGTTAAGCGTGCTGGTCTAATTTCAAATATTGTAGAAAGTATAGCGCTTATTCCCGATGGAATAAAACGCTCGGTGTATGTAAAGGATAGTGCCAAGCTATTGGATATAAACGAAAAGTTGCTAATAAGAGAGGTAAATAAAATACGCCTTAAAAAATACGATCAAAGCAAACGTCTAGTACAACGAAGAACCAGTAAATCATCGGATAGAGGCACACAACCTGCACCTGAAACATCATCTAAGAAAGAGCCCATTATAGCTGTTTCGCGAAAGAAAACGCGCATAGAAAATATTGAACGACAAATAGCACGCTATATAGTACGCTATGGCATGACAATGATTTTTCAACGCTACGAAACAAAGAAACTAAAAGGAGAGCCTAACGAAGTTGAGGTTTTGGTGGAGGAAGGAAGTACTGTAATAGAATTTATCCACTTCGACTTGGAGCGCGATAATATAAAGCTCACCAATAAGCTTTACGCTCAAATATTTGAAGAGGCATACAGAGAATCTGTAGATAAGAACTTTCAACCTGCAAGGTATTTCACCTCTCATGCCGACGAAAATATAAGTAAACTTGCAACTGAAATGGTGAGTGATAGATATCAGTTGAGTAAAATTCATGCCAAGGCATTGGGCGAAGATCACGACGATGAAAACTCAATTCTACTTGAAGAAAACTCGCTTGAAATGTCAATTCCTAGGATAACCACTGAATTGAAAAATGCTTATGTAATGAAGCAGATATCGCATGTGATGAAAAAGATTAAAGAGGCTGATGAAAAAGGAGATTTCGAATCCACACTCAGACTATTGCAGGAGAAAAAGAAACTAGAAGCGATAAAAAAACTACTTGCTAAGATGCTTGGCGAGCAAGTGATTATTAGATATTAATAAAGCATGACACTTTTACACCAACAACTAATTTAACCCTTTAACAATAATCCTTTATGCATTATGTAGAGACAAAAGATGTAGTAAAACAATTTTCCCAACATCTTGCTTTAAATAAAGTTAGTATACGCGTACCAGAGGGCGCTGTTTTTGGCCTTCTGGGTCCGAATGGTGCCGGCAAAACCACACTCATCCGTATCATCACCCGCATCACAGCCCCCGACAGTGGCGAGATATTACTCAACGGAAGTCCTCTAAGAAGAGAAGATATCTACAAAATAGGATACCTGCCCGAAGAGCGCGGTTTATATAAAAAAATGAAAGTGGGCGAACAAGCCATGTATTTGGCACGATTGAAAGGAATGACCCGCGACGATGCACACCGTGAGATAGTGAAATGGTTCAACAAGTTTGAAATAATGGGTTGGTACAACCGTAAGGTAGAAGAACTTTCGAAAGGAATGCAGCAAAAAGTGCAATTTATATCAACCATTATTCACAATCCCGATTTATTAATATTTGACGAGCCCTTTAGTGGTTTCGACCCTGTGAATGCCGAGTTGATTAAGCAAGAGATGCTAAAGCTAAAAGCTGAAGGTAAAACTATTATCTTATCTACTCATAATATGGAGTCGGTGGAAACACTGTGCGATGAGATAGCACTCATCAACAAGTCGGAAGTGGTGTTGCAAGGCAGTGTTTACAACCTACGTAACGAACACAAAAAAGATATCTACAAATTCAGACTCCTAGTTGATGAGTTCGACAACTCAGAGCTTAACTTAGATTTGCTTACAAATGTACGATACAATGAGTTTACCGACATACGGATTAAAAAACCATTGGATATGGATCAGACTCAACTTATAAAACTAATGCTTGACAAATACAAGATAGCATCGTTTGAAGAAGAGCTACCCACAATGAACGAAGTATTTATCGAAACCGTAACAAAGTAAAACTACCACCATAACTATGAATCCATTAAAAATTATTATAGCACGCGAATACCTCTCACGTGTCACCAAGAAGTCCTTCATTCTGCTTACTATCTTTATGCCCTTTCTATTTACGGCATTGGTGTTTGTACCCTATTGGTTATCTACAGTAAAAGACTCGCAGGTTCGCAAAATTGTTGTTATTGACGAGTCGGGAATCTATGCATCAGAATTTGAAAGCACCACCCACTACAAGTATGAGCTTTTGAACGATGCCAATGCAACCGAACAGCAATCGCGTTTGGGTAAAGACGTTTATGCTATTTTGCATATAACTAACGATCTTAGCGTAAAGCCTAAATCGGTTAGTCTGCTATCTGAAAAGCAAGCCCCTATGGATTTGCTCTCGTCGATTGAACGAAAACTTTCTGAGAGAGTTGCTGAGCAAAAACTAGAAGCACTATCTCACTCCGACAATGTTGATAGCAGAACAATAGCCCAAGTAAGAGAGATAATAGAGTCGGACAATAGAATATCGCTCACCACCATGAGATGGGGCGACGATGGCACTATATCCGAAACATCTACTGTTGTAGCATCTATTGTTGGGGGTGGATTTACTTTTCTTATCTATATGTTTATCATGATTTATGGTGCCATGGTAATGCAGGCTGTGATGGAGGAAAAACGAAGCCGAATTGTTGAGGTTATGATCTCTTCGGTAAAACCCGTCTATATGCTGATTGGCAAAATTATTGGTATAGGGTTGGTTGGAATTACTCAATTGGTCTTTTGGGGGGTAATGTTAGCTTTACTCTTTACTGGAGTTTCTTTCTTTATGACCAACCCCGAGCAAGCATCGCAAATGGCAGCGGCTAGTAGCGACATAGGAGCATTCGACATTGAGGGCGCATTGGCATCAATCATGTCAGTAAACTGGTTCGAAATTATCTTCTACTTCTTTATCTATTTCGTTGGAGGCTTTGTTATGTTTGCATCAATATTTGCAACCATTGGCGCAGCTGTTGACAACGAAGAAGACACACAACAGTTTATGACACCCATTACCATAGTTATGCTTTTTGCATTCTATGCTGGTTTCTATAGCATTAGCAATCCAGATGGTCCATTAGCATTTTGGTGTTCGCTCATTCCCATCACCTCGCCCATCGTAATGATGGTGCGCTTACCATTTGGTGTTCCACTGTGGGAAAAACTACTATCAGTAGTATTGCTCTATGGTTCGTTTATCTTAATTTCTATTATGGCTGCCAAAATATACAGAGTAGGCATTCTGATGTATGGTAAAAAGCCAAGCATTAAAGAGCTTATCAAATGGATGAAGTATAAGTAATCTCTGAAAGAAGAAACTACACATAAATAAAACCGGATTTAAAACGTACAAGACAGTTTTAAATCCGGTTTTTTATGTCAGAAAGCAGACAAGAACAAATCAGATGCTTATTTAGAAACGATTCTTCCACAACCGCTTCATCCACTCTACAATTTTGTTTTCGGCTGCATTGTTTTGAGGTTCCCAAAACTTCTTTTGTTTCAACTCATTTGGGAAGAAGTTATCTTCCACAAAGTTGTTTTTATAATCGTGTGCATACTTATAGTTCTTACCATAATCGAGCTCCTTCATCAACTTGGTAGGTGCATTGCGCAAATGCATTGGCACAGGCAAGTTGCCCGTTTCTCGTACCACAGCCATTGCTTTATTGATGGCTTCATATGTAGAGTTGCTTTTAGGAGAAGTAGCAAGATAAACAGTGGTTTGTGCCAACACAATGCGCCCTTCGGGCCAGCCAATTTTTGTAAGCGTATCAAAACAAGCATTTGCCAATAGCAATGCATTTGGATTTGCCAGTCCAATATCTTCGGAGGCTGATATAACCAGTCTTCGTGCTATAAATTTAGGATCTTCGCCACCCTCCACCATGCGCGCCAACCAATAAATAGCTGCATCGGGGTCGCTGCCTCTAATAGATTTGATAAAAGCCGAAATAATATCGTAGTGCATCTCACCACCTTTATCGTATGCTGCAGGGTTTTCTTGCAATCGCTCCGATACAATTTGATCGTCTATCACTATTTTATCTTCAACAGATGCCTCAACCACCAAGTCGATAATATTGAGCAGTTTTCGTGCATCACCTCCTGCAAATCTAAATAATGCATTGGTCTCTTTTACCTCAATATCTTTTTCTCGTAAAATATAATCTTTAGTTAATGCTCTTTCCAGCAAATCAACCAAATCTTCCGTTTCCATCGACTTCAGTACATATACCTGGCAGCGTGACAACAGTGGGCGAATCACCTCGAACGAAGGATTCTCTGTAGTTGCTCCAATCAATGTAATGGTGCCAGTTTCCACAGCATGTAGTAGTGAGTCTTGTTGCGATTTACTAAAGCGATGTATCTCATCAATAAAGAGAATGGGTGCAGCACTATTAAAAAAACGATTGCTACCTGCCTTTTCAATCACATCGCGCACATCTTTCACACCTGAGTTGATAGCGCTTAGCTTATAAAAAGGAGCTTCCAATACATTAGATATAATATTGGCTAGGGTAGTTTTACCCACACCGGGAGGTCCCCAAAAAATAATGGAGGGTATTCGTCCCATATCAATCATTTTGCGTAATACCGATCCCTTGCCAACTAGGTGTTGTTGACCTACAAAATCGTCTAATGTTTGTGGACGCAAACGTTCTGCTAATGGTGAACTCATAGGATAATATCTTTCATACTGTTTACTACAAAGATACATAATTTTCAATTGAATACGTGATTATTCACTTAGATGAATACAGAGTTGTATTTTCATCAAAAGCCATTGCATAATTTTATTCTAAAAAGTAAAACAAACAATTTCAAGCATTGCTATTGCCTATTTACAACTTCAATATAAGGTAATAGATATGCCTCAAGCTACTTAAACACACTTAATAAACTGGTGTTCATTTACCACATCTGCTTCTTGCAATCGGATATATGGAACATCCATTACCCCGATTGCACAAAAAAAACGAGCTTCATCCACTCTTTTTTTAAATATAAACTTTTGAAGCAAGTTAAAACAGGTGCCAAGCCAGCAAGGAAACACACAACAAAACCATCTAAATGGTTGGGAAAGTTAAAGCGCAGAAAATAAAACTGCATATTTAAGCCTCGCCAGCAGAAAAAAACGTGCAATTGCACAACTGCACTATGCATATATGCAATCAAACGAAAACAATTAGGGATATGCGTCACCCATATATGCAATTAACCAAAATAAGATGGACTAATTGACACTCCATCTTCCTAATTAAAAAAACAAACAACCCATTTAAAAGACGCTATATAAATGACGATCAGACACTTATCCAACTTATGGTTATGCAAATGCAAAGAATGTTTCAAGTTTCACAGCAGTTAGCCTATAAGATTTGGGAACAAATAGTACATAGATAGTGTTTAAAATAAGATGAAGCAGTGAGTTTTATAGAAGCTGAAGTAGGCATACAAACACTAACACTTATGCTAATATATCTATAAATCCTGATCTGCTAAATCTGCTAAAACAATTAAACCCTACATCCATCAAAGTTACAATAATCGAAACAACCACAATAGTTACACACTATGAAAAACAGTGAAATAGAAGAGCTAATAAAGAAAGAAATTGACAAAACAAGGAAGTTAATTGAAGTATATAAAGAAGAGACAAAACCTGTTGCTCCTGATTGTACAATAGATATACTTGCTAGAAACGATGCAATGAACAATATGAGTAGAGTGAGCGCGCTACTACAACAAGCAAAAGCAAAGCTTGCTGCCTTAGAGCTTTCACTAACCAAAGTAGGCACTCCACAATTTGGCAAGTGTGTGGGTTGTGGAAAACAGATTCCTATTGGTAGAATATTGGTTCGACCTGAGAGTTTATATTGTATCGAATGTTCTGAATAATCCAACTATCTCAACATCCCTAAATATAACCTTAAATATGGAGTGAAAAGACAGATAGCCCATCCATAAAATTATTGCTGACGCTTGAAAAGTAAGTTTAAAGCACAAAAGAAGCATCAATAGATGCTCAACGCTGTCAAAACCACCTCCCCACTCCATTCATTATAACAATTTATGAATAATGTCATATTCATTAGAAATTACTTTGTTAACTTTGAACTTTGATTTATAAATGAATGTGATATATTTTGAAATTCGAACTACAACACACCGATAACTTATCAAACGCACGTGCTGGTCTTATTACTACAGACCATGGAGTGATAGAAACCCCTATATTTATGCCAGTCGGCACGGTCGGCAGCGTAAAAGCTGTGCAGATGTACGAACTGAAAGAGGATATTGAGGCGCAAATAATATTGGGCAACACCTACCACCTTTATCTACGTCCAGGATTGGACATATTGAAAAAAGCTGGAGGATTGCACAAATTTAATAGTTGGAACAAGCCAATGTTAACAGACAGTGGAGGGTTTCAGGTTTTTTCGCTCTCGGATAGAAGAAAACTAACAGAGCAAGGTGCAGAGTTTCGCTCACACATCGATGGCTCGAAACATATATTCACCCCCGAGAATGTGATGGACATACAGCGCATTATAGGTGCAGACATTATTATGGCATTTGACGAGTGCACACCTGGTGATGCCAACTATGCTTATGCTAAAAACTCGTTAGAACTGACCGAGCGTTGGCTCGACCGCTGCATTGCTCGTTTCAACGAAACAGAGAGTCCCTATGGTTTCAGACAATCTCTTTTCCCTATTGTTCAAGGATGTGTTTATCCAGAGTTGAGAAAACGTGCCGCAGAAAATGTTGCTTCAAAAGAGGCAGATGGCAATGCTATCGGCGGATTGGCTGTGGGCGAACCAAAGGAGAAGATGTTTGAAATGATTGAAATAGTAAACGAAATATTGCCAAAAGATAAACCACGCTACTTAATGGGAGTGGGAACTCCAGCCGATTTACTCGATGCCATAGAGCGAGGGGTGGATATGTTTGACTGCATCATGCCTACACGCGATGGTAGAAATGGTCGTATCTTCACCAAAGATGGCATTATCAATATGCGCAACGCTAAATGGAAAGATGACTTCTCGCCTATCGAAGAAGATGGAGCGTCGGTTGTAGACACCCTCTATAGCAAGGCATATTTGCGCCACCTCATCAATGCCAATGAAATTTTAGGTTTGCAAATAGCATCTGTTCACAACCTTGCATTTTATCTATGGTTGGTGAAAGAAGCACGCAAACAGATCATCAATGGAACATTCTCTACATGGAAGCCTCAAATGATTGAGAGAGTAACGCGCCGATTGTAGCGAAACACAGTATTAGATTGCAACACAGTTGATATGAAGAATATATTTAAGCTAACTATTTTAGACCGATACATTATAAAAAAGTTTTTGGGAACATTTGTCTTCTCAATAGCTCTTATTATATCTATATCGGTAGTCTTTGATATCAATGAGAAGATTGACAAATTTATCACCAACAATGCATCGTTGCATGAGATAGTTTTCGACTACTACCTCAACTTTATCCCCTATTATGCCAATCTGTTTAGCCCACTATTTGTGTTTATTGCTGTTATATTCTTTACATCCAAGTTGGCATCCAATTCAGAGATAATAGCCATTCTTTCAAATGGCATTAGCTTCAAACGTTTGTTGAAGCCATATATGATTTCTGCAACAATCATTGCTATTGTCACTTTTATATTTGGCAGCTTCATTATTCCACCTTCGAATGTAAAAAGAGTGCAGTTTGAAGACACATATGTTAGAAAAAAGAGTGTCGATTATGCGTCAAAAATTCAGCTGCAAGCAGCTCCTGGAGTGATTGCCTATTTTGGCAGTTACGACAATTCCACCAAAACAGGCTATAGCTTCTCGCTAGATAAATTCAACAACAATCATCTCGAATCGCGCCTTACTGCAAATAAAATAGAGTATGACTCTGCCTACCAGTGGACAATAAAGAACTATCAAATTAGAGACTTCCAAGGATTAGAAGAAACCATTACATCTGGAACATCCATTGACACTACATTATATATTACACCTCGTGATTTTTTAATCTCCGAAACCGACCATCAATTGATGACAACACCCAACCTCTCTAAATACATCAAAAGTCAGAGACAAAGAGGAATTGGCAACATACAGGCTTTCGAGATTGAGTATCATAGCCGATTTGCATCCATTATGTCGGCATTTATCCTCACCATAATAGGTGCAGCACTTTCGGCTCGTAAAGTGAAAGGAGGAATGGGACTAAACATTGGTATAGGCTTGGCATTAAGCATGGGCTACATACTGTTTATGACTATTAGCGCCACCTTTGCAGTTTCTGGGCTGGTTAGTCCTATTATTGCAGCATGGATACCAAATGTTGTATTCTCTATTATTGCACTATTTATATATACTAAAGCTCCCAACTAAAATCGTGAAACAGAAAAAAAACAGCGTGCCACTCTAATTAATAGAGATGTTTTAAACCCTATAGTGATAAGCGTGTCAATGAAAGAGGAACTGAAAACCGACTTCTAAAAAGAGATATAGACTTATGAAAGCAAAATACATACTTCTAATGATTCTATTGAGCTGTAAAATAGCAACTGCTCAAACAAAATATCCAAACGTAGTGGTTTCTACAAATTATGGCGACATGACCATAATGCTCTATGACGAAACACCACGCCATGCCGAATATTTTTTAGATTTAGTGAAGAAAGGCTATTTCGACGGCACACTATTTCAAAGAGTTATAAAAAACTTCATGATTCAAGGTGGTGCTCAAGACACGCGCAATGCTCCTCCTGGAGCAAGAGTGGGTAGTGGCAACACATCCATGGGAATTATGCCAGAGTTCAACGAAAAGTATTTCCACAAAAAAGGAGTGGTATCTGCTCCACGACGTGGAGATAATGAAAATCCGAATAAAAAATCGGATATGTCTCAGTTTTTCATTGTCCACGGCAGAATTCTTACCGAAGGAAGACTCGACTCATTAGAGATGGCAGTGAATGTACCCATTAAAAATGCAGCTACACGCAAATATTATATACCTTTCAAAGGGGAACTAGCCGAGTTAAAGGAGAACGACCCACAAGCTTTTAATGCACGACTAGACCAAATACTTCACCAAATAGACTCTGCATTTAATGCATCACCCAATAAATTTTTCTTCAACCCCGCAGAGAAAGAGGCATACAGCACTATAGGTGGATCGCGCCATCTTAATATGGAGTACACAGCTTATGGCGAGGTGATAGAGGGCTTAGATGTAATTGACAAAATAGCCAATCTTGAGGTTGACAGAAACGACAGACCTCGCAAAGATGCCAAAATGATAAGGGTGTATATAAAGGATTAAAAACAGAGAGCCTTCACCTTATACATAAGGTGAAAACAACAATCTTCATCAAAACACCCCACATGTCTACTCCCATCCCCCATTCTGTATTGATAATTTTCGATAGAGTGCTATATAATGCTTATTTTTGTACGTAATCAAACAATAAGTTGAAAACAAAAAAAGCAAATATAAAACAATGAGCAACTTTCATAATTTATTAATTAATAGACGAAGCACCCGAAGATTTAAAGACGAACTGCTAAAGCCCGAAGAGACAGAGATGATTCTTAGTGCCGCGCTTCTATCGCCTACATCAAAAAACAGTCACTCGTGGCAATTTATAGTAGTAGACGACAAAGAGATGCTAGAAAAACTATCACGTTCAAAAGAGCATGGAAGCAAATTTGTAGCCAATTGTGCCCTAGCAGTAGTAGTGCTAGGAAACCCCATTGTAAGCGATGTGTGGGTAGAAGACGCCTCCATTGCAAGCATTGCCATGCAGCTTCAAGCCGAAGATATTGGCATTGGTAGTTGCTGGGTACAAATACGCGAACGACAATACAACGATCATATTTCAGCAGAAGATCATATTCGTGACTTACTAGATATACCAATGCCCTACGAAATTCTCTCCATTATTGCTTTTGGCAAAAAAGAAAAAGAGCGCACTCCCAACGATACTGACGCTTTGTTGTGGGAGAATGTTCATATTGCAGAATTTAAATCGTAACACAACCCACTGTTATGACAAAGTTGCGTGGGAAACGGGCAGATAAAATGGCAAATGGATTAATACTCCTTGTCTTTGGGTTTCTGCTCCTTCTTATCCAATTGCGAATAACAAACCATTGGGTTTGGATGACTTACGTGAAAACACCTGCTACTTTTTTCTTATTGGCTGGCACTATTTCTCTATGGCTAAAGCGTGAAAAGGTTTTTGGATATATACTTACAATGATAGGATTGATAGGCTATAGCGATATTATACTGAAATGGTCGAACAACCTAACACTACATGCCTTTCCCATAGTAGTAATGATAGCAGGCACAACAGTAATGTTATTCGCAAAAAGAAAATAGATAAAAACAATAGAAAATAATAAAAACAATTATGAGTAAAATAGATTTTGATCTCAATAAAATCAAAACCTTTGTATTTGATATAGATGGAGTACTCTCGTCGCAAACCATTTCACTCTCACCCGAAGGAGAACCAATGCGTACCATCAATATTCACGATGGATATGCTATCAACCAAGCTATTAAATCTGGCTATGGCATAGCCATTATTACCGGAGGCGATTCGAAAGCCGTGCATATAAGATATAGCGCACTTGGAGTGAAACATATATATATGAAGTCGAGCATAAAAATGATAGACTTTAAACACCTACTGGAAAACACCGACTACAAAGTTGAAGAGATGGTATATGTAGGCGACGATATTCCCGACTATGAAGTAATGCAAAAAGTTGCCTTGCCAATTGCTCCCGCCGATGCCGCACCCGAGATAAAAAGCATAGCAAAATACATCTCTCCTAAAAAAGGAGGAGAAGGAGTTGCAAGAGATATTATTGAACAAGTTTTGCGTGTTCAGGGAAATTGGATGCATAAAGAGGCTTTTGGTTGGTAAAGTTTCTAAAAAAAACGAATTTACTATTTTATCAAAAATAGCCCTTAAAAGCATGCGATGTTTACTTTTTGCAAGCTTTTTAACAATATATATAAATTAATGCCTACAAACAGCGTTGATTCAATTTACATAAGGTATTCATACTGTTTTAACTACATAAATAATTAACACAAATAAATTTGATTTGTTGAGAAAGTACAGTAATTTTATAATCAAACTTTTAAACTAATTAGATAATGGCAAAAGTAATAGGTCACGTAACAGTGAATGTAGAGCGATGTAAAGGATGCGCTCTGTGCGTTGAATCATGTCCAACCGACACATTAAGTCTGCATCCTACCGATGTGAATATCCGTGGATATCACTATGTTTATATGGAAAACCCCGAAGCATGTATAGGATGTGCAAATTGTGGACTTGTATGCCCCGACGGTGTACTAACAGTCTATAGAAAAAGAATAAAAGAATAAGGTTAACCCTCTCTTTTTAATTTATTAAAAACTTAAAAACCACACATAAAATTATGTCAAAAGAAATTACTTTGATGAAAGGCAACGAGGCCATTGCCCATGCTGCTATACGATATGGCACAGATGGCTATTTTGGCTACCCTATCACCCCCCAATCAGAAGTATTGGAGACACTCATGGAACAAGCACCTTGGGATACAACAGGTATGGTTGTATTGCAAGCCGAAAGTGAAGTGGCAGCAATAAATATGGTATATGGTGGAGCATCATGTGGAAAAGCCTCTATGACTTCATCATCAAGCCCCGGTATGAGCCTTAAACAAGAAGGTATATCTTATTTAGCAGGTGCTGAATTGCCCTGCCTATTAGTAAATGTAATGCGCGGAGGTCCAGGATTAGGAACTATTCAACCATCACAGTCTGATTATTTTCAAACTGTAAAAGGTGGTGGACATGGCGACTACAAATTGATTACACTAGCACCCAACTCTGTTCAAGAGATGGCAGATTTTGTTGCACTAGGTTTCGACTTAGCTTTCAAATATCGCAATCCTGCTATTATTCTTTCTGATGGTGTTATCGGACAGATGATGGAAAAAGTATCGCTTCCAGAGTTTAGACCACGTCGTACAGAAGAGCAAATACGCGAGCAATGCCCTTGGGCAACGTTAGGTAAACCAGCTTCGCGTGGACCAAATATTATATCATCGCTTGAGCTTGATGCTAATGTGATGGAGCAAAATAATATTCGCTTTCAAGCTAAATATGCTGAAATAGAGAAAAACGAAGTTCGCTACGAAGAGATTAATTGCGAAGATGCCGACTATATATTGGTAGCTTTTGGTTCTTCAGCACGTGTTTGTTTAAAAACTATCGACCTTGCACGCGAAGAAGGAATTAAAGTTGGACTAATACGCCCAATCACATTATGGCCCTTCCCTAGCAAAGTATTAAGTGAATATGCCGACAAAGTGAAAGGAATGCTGACAGTGGAGATGAATGCCGGACAAATGGTGGAAGATGTTCGCCTTGCTGTTAATGGAAAAGTAAATGTTGAGTTTTTTGGGCGCTTAGGAGGTATAGTTCCTACACCCGATCAAGTGTTTGAAGCTTTAAAAGAAAAAGTTATTAAGAAATAACATCAATATAAAACAGACCAACTCCTATGAATCAGAAGGTAAGGAAAGCAATATTAATTTTATTTCTAATATCTGTTGTAGCAACCGTTGCGGCCTACTTCATAACCGATAAAGATATTACCACTACTTGGATTGCAGGAGGAATTGCTGGTATGTTTTATATTATGTATAGATTTTCTAAATAACATCAGTTTTATTAACAAGCAATAAATAACAAAACAATATGAGTAACGAATCAATTATAAGCGCCGAAAATCTGGTTTATGAAAAACCAGAACTTATGAACGACAACTATATGCACTACTGCCCTGGTTGCTCACATGGCGTGGCACACAAACTAGTTGGAGAAGTAATTAAAGAGATGGGCATAGAGGAAATAACCATTGGTATTGCACCAGTTGGTTGTGCAGTTTTTGCTTATAACTATTTAGATATAGATTGGCAACAAGCGGCTCATGGTCGTGCACCAGCTTTAGCTAGTGCTACTAAACGATTACTGCCCGACAAAATGGTATTTACCTACCAAGGTGATGGTGACCTTGCTGCTATTGGAACTGCTGAAACTATTCATGCAGCCAACAGAGGCGAAAATATAGCTATCATTTTCATTAATAATGGTATATATGGTATGACAGGAGGACAAATGGCTCCTACCACATTACCTAACATGAAAACATCTACTAGCCCTACAGGTCGTAATGTAGAAACAATGGGTAATCCGTTGAAGATACTAGACCTAGTTGCTATGTTAGATGGTGTTTGTTTAGCAACACGCCAGGCAGTACACACTGCACCAGCAATTAGAAGAGCCAAAAGAATGATACGCAAAGCATTTGAGAACTCAATGGAAGGGAAAGGAACTTCTATCGTAGAAATTGTTTCGACCTGTAATTCTGGTTGGAAAATGACTCCTGTGCAAGCTAACAAGTGGATGGAAGAGAACATGTTCCCAACATATCCACTAGGCGATCTTAAAAACATATAAATAAAAGACGATAAAAAACAAATAAAATATGGTACAAGAAATTGTAATTGCAGGTTTTGGAGGTCAAGGTGTATTATCAATGGGTATGATTTTGGCATACTCTGGACTTGTAGAAGGAAAAGAGGTTTCATGGTTTCCAGCTTACGGACCCGAGCAAAGAGGAGGTACAGCTAACGTGACTGTTATATTAAGTGACGAGACAATTAGTTCTCCTGTACTTAATAGTTACGATGTGGCTATTGTATTAAACCAGCCTTCGCTCGACAAATTTGAGAAGATGGTGAAACCAGGTGGCAGCATAATATATGACACTGATGGTATTCAAAATCCACCAACGCGCAAAGATATTAATGTGTACAAAATTGATGCATTGGAAGAGGCTATGAAAATGGACAACGCCAGGGTGTTTAATATGATTGTACTGGGTGGCTTACTCAAAATTTCACCAATGGTGAAATTGGAGAATGTAGTAAAAGGTTTGGAAAATGTTTTGCCCGAGCGTCACCACAAGCTAATACCTATGAACGAAAAAGCTGTACAAAGAGGAATGGAGATAATAGAACAGACTAGCAAAGCTGTTTAAAAAGCCCCTCTTATAAGTATTGAAACAATACATTAATAAATAAGCCGATATGAAACATTTCATATCGGCTTATTTATTAAATGCTCTTTTCTGAAGCCTCTTATAAGAATAATGAATCATCAGTAAAAGTATCTGTTCAACAACTGTTTTTATCAATACATCAGCTTCGTTTTATTACTTTAAGTGTGCATATATGATGCTTTATATATAGGCAGTTTCAGAAAACGTCTTGTTTCTTAATTTTTCATTTAAAACTACTGGCAAACTCTTTGATTTTTATTTTTAAATCTCAGAGAGTTTGTTTTATCTTTTTATTTGCACAAAAAACAGTGTT